>DASQLD010000569.1:0-11730 GCA_035630195.1 Bryobacteraceae bacterium | reverse complement strand
CCGTGCACGTCATATCCGTAGATGAGGATTATCGTCGAGGATTGGCCCTCGGCGCCGAGTCGTATATGGAGAAGACGCAGGACGCGGGGGCCTTGCGGGAGACTTTCGACAAGATTCAGAGATCTGTCCGGGAGTCCGCGCACCTGTTGCTTCTGGTTGACTCCGACGAGCAGCGTCGCAAGGCCACCACGGAATTGATCGGGGACAATGGAGGCGTCCTAACCACTGCAGTAGCCACGGCTGAAGACGCGATCCAGCAAGCCCAGAACACGGAGTTCGATTGCGCTGTGATCTCGCCTCCGATCGATGACATGACCGTTCCGGAACTGGTTGAAAAAATCAAGAAACAGCCGGGACGGACGGAGCTTCCAACTATCGTCTACGCAGAGGCAGGACTTGACCGCGAGGAAGAGATGGAACTGCGGCGGGTCGCCGAGCATGCGATTGTGAAAGGAGTGCAGACCAAGGAACGCCTTCTCGAGGAGACCGCTGTATTCCTAAATCGCCGTGAGGAGGACCTTACCGATCAACAGAAACAGATCATCGCGGAAGCACGACAGAAAGACGCCATCTTAACTGGCGGCAAGGTGTTGATCATTGATGACGACGTCCGCAACATTTTCGCGTTAACCAGCGGGTTAGAGAAGCACAAGCTATCTGTCTTGCACGCGGAGAGCGGGAAGGCCGGAATAGAGATGCTCAAACAAAATGATGAGATCAATCTAGTGTTGATGGACATCATGATGCCGGGTATGGACGGGTACGAGACTACGCGCGCTATTCGAGCGTTGCCGCAGTTCCGAAATCTCCCGATCATCGCTCTAACGGCTAAGGCGATGAAAGGAGATCGGGAGAAATGCATCGACTCCGGAGCCTCGGACTACATCCCGAAGCCGGTCGTTCTGGAAGAACTCGTCGCCCTGCTTCGTGTTTGGTTGCCCCAAGTAAACACTCAGCCTACCGCCGAAGCTGCAGGCGCGCATGAAAGGCAATGATCGAGTGGCTACAGTAGCAGCAATGACGCCCGAACTTCCCCAGCCGGATACGGTTAAGATCCTGCTGGTTGATGATAAGGCGGAAAACTTAGTTGCGCTCGAAGCCGTTCTCGATGGACTGGGCCAGCAATTGATCAAGGCCCAGTCGGGGAAGGAGGCGCTCCGGGCCTGTCTTGAACACGATTTCGCAGCGATTCTTCTCGACGTCAAAATGCCCGATATGGATGGCTTCGAGACCGCAGCCATGATTCGCGAGCGGGAACAGTCGAAGGATACGCCGATTATTTTCCTTACTGCGCTAAAGAGTGAAGAGCATCTGTTTCGCGGCTACTACATGGGAGCCGTCGACTATCTCTATAAGCCGATCGTTCCTGAAGTTTTGCGCTCCAAGGTGGCGGTCTTCGTCGATTTATCGCGCAAGAACGCCATTTTGAAGCGCAACAGCGACACGTTGGCGCAGAAAAACGAACAACTGCGCCAGGAGATCTCCGAACGGATGCGCGCCGAGGCCGATGCGCGGAGCCTCAATGAGAAACTCGAGCTGCGCGTGGAAGAACGCACACGGGAACTTTCGCGGATGAACGAGGAGCTCAGGCAATTCGCCTACGTAGCTTCTCACGATCTCCAGGAGCCTCTACGAACGGTGGCTAGTTATGCGCAACTGCTGGCGCGCCGATATCACGGAAAGCTCGACAAGGACGCTGATGAGTTTATCGAGTATATGGTTGGCGGCGTTACGCGCATGCACACGCTCTTAAACGATATGCTTGCTTATTCCAGAGTCACGGAGTCGAAGGATCGGCCGCTAGTACCCGCGAACCTCGATTCCGTTGTCCAGAGCGCGCTGATGAACCTGACACTCACGATCAAAGAAAATCACGCTGAGATCGTCAAAGGGCCTCTGCCGGTCGTGCCGGGTGACGAAATTCAATTGACCCAGGTATTCCAGAACCTCATTGGGAACGCAATCAAGTACAAGTCTGATGCTCCGCCAAAGATCGAGATTTCCGCCCAGGAGACTCCCGATGAATGGATCATCAGCGTGGCTGACAACGGCATAGGAATCGACCCTCAGTACAGCGAGCGTATCTTCGGTATATTCAAGCGCCTGCACGGCAGGGAATTGCCGGGAACGGGCATGGGATTAGCGATCTGCAAGCGAATCGTCGAACGCCACAATGGCCGGATCTGGGTAGAGCCCCAAGTCGGGGGCGGATCGAAGTTCAGTTTCAGTCTGCCCTTCTGAATCGGCCCCGTAGCTTCGGCGTGCGACCCGCACGCACCGACCGAAAGTATCGGGTCGGGGAAGCATGCCGATTACAAATCGGCTGCGGAATACAATTCCGCCCCACTTTGATGTAATGGTTAAATGCGAGCTGCCGCTCTCGGATTGATCTTAGCCACACTTTGCTTCGCCACATTGGAGCACGTTTACGTCGACCAGCGTCAGGACATCGAGAAGGGAAAGGCTTTCGGCTCGGCAGGACCGTACGAGCGCATTACTGGCTGGGCCGTCTACGACAAAACCCATAAAGTCGAGATGGAATATCTGAAGCCTCGTGAGCCTACGCAAGGCAACGGCGCGCTCATCTTACTTACCGGCAAGTCTCAAGTTCATCCCGATCTCATGCAGAAGGGATATATCGTCCTGCGGATGAAAACCAGTGACGCCGCCGCCATTCGCGAGCTTGTTTCCTTCCTGAGATATGGCGGTGGGCCCGAGGCGTTTCTGCTTGGCGATCAAAAGCGCTTCGTGAAACGCGCCATCGTCGCAGGAGACGCGAACACGCTCGAACCGATTCTGCTCACCAATACGAATGGTCAGAATAAATTGCTTTTCGACGGCGTGGTTGTAGTGGGCTCGAAGCCGTACTCCGCTCCGTCCGGCATTAAGTCCGTTCAAGCAAAGGCAGATT
Source organism: Bryobacteraceae bacterium (assembly GCA_035630195.1). Classification (GTDB taxonomy): domain Bacteria; phylum Acidobacteriota; class Terriglobia; order Bryobacterales; family Bryobacteraceae; genus DASQDN01. The sequence goes on along the minus strand of DASQLD010000569.1, from coordinate 8,819 downwards.
TAACGATCTCGGTGGTAGAACTCGATGGACAGTTGAGTCAGTCCGCGAAGTAGCGGCTGATACCATCGACAGCATGGGTCCAAACTCTCCCGCTGAACAGCCAAAGCTGCCGATAGCGGGTGTCAAGAAGCTGATTGCTGTCGGGTCTGGCAAGGGTGGCGTTGGAAAGACGACGGTCGCGGTCAATCTGGCAATTGCTCTTTCCAGGCTTGGGCATAAGACAGGGCTGCTCGACGCCGATGTGTACGGCCCAAATGTACCGCTGATGATGGGCATTCGTGAAGCTCCGCGAGGTGGACCTGGAGATCGGATTCAACCGCTGGAGCAGCATGGCATCCAGTTGATGTCGATGGGCTTTCTAAGCCCCGGCGACAAGCCTCTGATTTGGCGGGGGCCCATGTTAAATAGCGTCGTTCAGCAATTTCTCCGCGGTGTCGACTGGGTTGACCTCGAGTATCTCGTCATCGATCTTCCGCCCGGAACAGGCGACGTCCAGCTCTCTTTGATGCAGACAGCTCCGGTCACTGGCGCCCTTGTTGTCACGACACCGTCCGAGGTGTCGTTGGAGGATGCCCGAAAGGCAGTAATCATGTTTCAACAGCTTCGCGTCAATGTACTCGGGATCGTTGAGAACATGAGCTACATGGTGGTTCCCGAAACATCTCAAAGGATCGATGTCTTCGGCCAAGGCGGGGGCAAACGAACAGCCGAGGCCATGCAGGTTCCGTTCCTCGGCGAATTGCCCCTCGATCCGGAGATTCGCATCGGGGGAGATAGAGGTAAGCCTGTCACTCTTGAAGACGGAGGCAGGGCGAAGCACTTCTTCGATCTCGCGGAGCGCGTGATTGCGAGTCTCGAAAAGAACCCCGCTTCCAAGGGTCCTTCGATCTCGATCGCTGATTGAGTTATTGACGCCCTTTACCGGCCGCGCGACAAGTAATCCATCAACTGGGTAGCAGCAGCGCGCACTCCCAGCGGCAGCACTGACTCATCGACATCGAACTCGGCTGTATGGTGAGCCCCCGTATTCGAGGGATTGTTAATACCCAGAAACCAGAAGAAGCCTGGAATGACCTTTTGGTAGAAGGCGAAGTCCTCTCCGCCGAGAGTCGGCCGGCTGAGAACGACGTTGTCTTTTCCCATCACCCGCTGTAGACCGGCAAGATTGGACGTGGTCAATTCGGGGTCGTTGAATGTAACCGGGTACTGAATCGAACCCCATTTGAGTTCACCCTGGGCTCCGGACGCTGAGACGCACCCTGCGAGCGTCTGCTTCATCATCGTGTGCGCTGACTCCCTGACCTGTTCATCGAGAGTGCGCAGCGTCCCTTCCATCGTTACCAATTCAGGGATTATATTATTGCGATTGCCGCCTTCGATCTTTCCAAAGGTCAACACAATCGGATCGAAAGGATCGACGCGGCGACTGCGAATGGTCTGCATTGCTGTAATGCACTGGGCAGCGATAACGATGGGATCGATTCCTAGGTGAGGGGTAGCTGCATGGACACGCTTCCCCTTGACCGTCATGGTGAAGGATTCAGCGGATGCCAAAGCCGCTCCGGGAACATAGTGAATCTTTCCGGAGGGGGCCTGCGCCCAAACATGCAAGCCGAAGATAGCTTGCGGCTTCGGGTTATCGAGAACGCCTTCCTTAATCATCAACGCAGCGCCACCAGCCTCGCCTTCCGGCGGTCCTTCTTCTGCGGGCTGAAAGATGAACTTGACCGAGCCTGGAAGATCCGCCTTCATTTTGCTGAGCACTTCGGCAACTCCGAGCGCGATCGCCATATGCGCATCGTGTCCACACGCATGCTTCACGCCTTCGTTCTGTGACTTGTACGGCTTACTGCCTGCGTCCTGGACCGGCAGTCCATCCATGTCCGCACGCCAAGCGACGACGGGACCGGGCTTTCCGCCCTTTAGTACGGCGACCACACCGTTGAGAGCGACGCCTGTGCGAATGTCTTCGAAGCCGAGCTGACGCAGACGGTCGGCGATATATTTTCCGGTCCAGACTTCCTTGTTCGAGAGTTCCGGGTGACGGGCCAGTTCCCGGCGATTCTCGACCAGACGAGCCTTGATTGCTTCCGTCTCCGTGCGAATACGCTCGTCAAACTGCTGTCCGCAGGCGGCAACACCTACCAGAAAAACGAAAGCGCGCTTCACCAGATTTCCCCCATTCGATGCAACTTCACAAAGTTGGTCGACCCCGGCCGACCGATCGGCTGTCCTGCCATGAATACGATCGTGTCGCGAACCTTCACTAGCCCTCGCCCTAGCAGAATCTGATCGATCTGCAGAACCATCTCATCCGTACTCGCCGGGTCGCCTACGACGATCGGTCGTACTCCATAAATGATGGAGAGTTGCCGCGCCACCGATTCACTCCCGGTGAAGGCGTAGATAGGAACTGGCGGCCTGTACTTGGCGACGAGCAGCGCGCTGGAGCCGCTCGCGGTAAATACGACGATCGCAGTTGCGCCTTGCATACGCACGCAGCGATAAGCCATGTCGGCCATCGTGTCCTGATAGTTGGGAGCTTGTTCACGCCGGATCGGATCCTTCAACCCTTGCGTGGTCTGCGATCCCTCGGCTTCAAGCGCAATCTTGGCCATCATTCGGGCCGCCGCCACAGGATACTTACCCGCAGACGTTTCCCCCGAGAGCATTACGGCATCTGTTCCGTCATAGATCGCGTTCGCGATATCACTGACTTCGGCTCGTGTCGGGTACGGATTCTCGATCATCGTCTCGAGCATCTGCGTTGCGGTGATGACGAATTTTCCGTGTTTCCGCGCCCGCTCAATGATCGATTTCTGAATAAACGGCACTTTTTCCAGCGCCATCTCGACACCGAGATCGCCACGCGCGACCATGACGCCGTCGCTCTCTTCGAGGATCGCGTCAAGGTTGGTCCATGCTTCCGGCTTTTCGATTTTCGCGACAATTTTTACGTGTGAATCCGCTTCCTCAAGGTACAAACGCAAACGAAGGACATCATCACGTTTTCGTACGAATGATAAAGCAACGAAGTCGATTCCCGCTTCGAGGCCAAAGCGAAGGTCCGCGATGTCTTTCTTGCTCAAAGAAGAGGCGCTGACCTCGACCCCCGGCAAATTGATTCCCTTTCGATCGGAGATCGGGCCGCCGCTGACAACTTCACAGATGACATCCGTAGTTGTCTTCTCCACCGCGCGCAAGTCGACGCTTCCATCGGCCAGTAGAACTCGGTCACCCGATTTAACGTCTTTGACAAAATCTTTGTAGGTCGTCGAGGCGCGTTCGCAAGTACCAGAAACCTGATCGGTAGTAATGCGGAACTGGGAGCCCGTTTCCAGAGTGCAGCCGCCGTTGTCGAATGTCCCCAGCCGTATTTTCGGCCCTTGCAGATCGAGAAGAATGCCGGCATGTATCCCGGCTGCGCCCGCAAGTTCGCGAACCATCTTCAAGCGCCTTATGTGGTCTTCCTGGTTGCCGTGCGAGGCGTTCAGCCGAAAAGTGTCAACTCCGACTTCCAGTAACTCGCGAATTTTCTCAGGAGTATCTGTAGATGGTCCGAGTGTGGCGACAATCTTCGTAGTCCGCATGAGCAGAATTCTCTTATTATTGCAGCCGCCTCCGGCGCGGATTGTATCCTGAACTTTCCTATGCCCGTCTATCAGGCGATTATTCTCGCGATCGTTCAAGGTGTCACCGAATTTCTACCTGTCAGCAGTTCGGCGCATCTCGCGCTGGCTCCGTGGCTGTTTGGCTGGAAAGATCAAGGGCTCGCGTTTGACATCGCTTTGCACCTCGGTACCCTGCTGGCGGTGCTGATCTATTTCGCTCGCGACTGGACCCAGATATTCGCGCAAGCCTTTGGGATCAACTACCGTCCTGATCCCGAACTGCGATTGAACCGAACGATGCTCTGGCTTCTTGCTTTGGCCTCGATTCCGATCGGTGTGATTGGCTTTCTTTTCAAAGACGAAGCGGAAACCACTCTTCGGAATCCGATCATCATCGGGACAATGTTGATCGTCGTTGGCATCGTTATGTGGTATGCCGATAAGGTTGGCCGGCGCGAGCGCGGTGTCGGCAGCATCGGTCTGATTGATGCGCTGACAATCGGTTGCGCGCAAGCTCTCGCGGTTGTGCCCGGAACATCACGGAGCGGAGCCACCATCACCGCTGCTCTCTTCCGAGGTCTCGATCGTCAGGCTGCCGGTCGTTTCTCATTCCTTCTTTCCACCCCTGCGGTTGCCGCAGCCGGGGCGAAAGCTCTATACGATTTATATAAAGAGGGCGGGATTGCGCCTGAGATGCAGGCTCCGTTCTATGCCGGTATCGCAGCCAGCGCGGTGACCGGTTGCCTGGTAATCGGCTTCTTCCTGAGATTTCTCCGGGCTAACAGCCTTCGTTTCTTCATCATTTACCGTATTCTCTTCGGAATTGTCATCCTCATTCTTGCGCTTGCTTTTCGCCCGCACGCAGTATAATGGAGGGGCTCTGGTGTCGCTACACGCGGCATGACTATTCTTGGACCGACCCGTTACCCACGCTTGAACGAGGGCATAGGTTTGGTGTACCTTGCGCTTGGGATAGCAATCGTTCTTAGTCTGGTTTCCTATCATCCGACCGACATCTCCTGGAACACTGTCGGCGTAAAAAGCGGCAAGCCGCTCAATTTAATAGGAAAAGCCGGGGCCCACACAGCCGATATCTTGCTCCAGCTTGGCGGGCTGGGAGCATTCACTTTACCAGTTTTGCTTTTCGCCCTTGCCTGGAAATGGCTTCGTTCTGAACCCATTGGCGCACAGATGGTGAAGTTGATCGGATCGACCGCTCTCGCGCTCGGCGCGTGCACGGCGTTCTCGCTCGGTCCAGAATGGCGTCCGTTTGGCGGAGCGATCGCCGCCGGAGGGCTCATTGGAGGTATTCTTTCCGACCTGCTGTTAACGAACTTCAACGCAACCGGAGCATTCCTTGTGACGGCCATGGCGCTGGTGCTGGCGACGTATCTCGTATCGAGCTTCTCGATGGCAAAACTGGCTCTTTGGCTCGCCGGGCCTATGGCATTTTTCAAGCGCCTTGCCAATCGCTTCGCCAGTTGGCGCGATATTCGCCGGCAGCGAAAGCTGGAGCGAAAACGCGAGCGTGCTGAGCAGGCCAGACTCTCTCAGGAAAGGCGCGTCCAGGAAAAGCGAACCAAATCCGCGCCCCAACCCGCTGCTCCCGAGTTCTCCGAGCGCCAAGCGGCTCCGACGCCGGACTTGATCGAGCAGGCGATACAGAGAGTCGAAGACGCGAAAGCTCCGTGGGAAGACGAGATTCCAATTCGAACTCTTGAGGACGCGGAATCCGCGCAAACGACTGCTTCATCAGCAGTTGCTTCGCCGGCAACAGTTGCTCCGCCAGTTCCTGAGCCTGTGGTCGTACCGCTGGCATCGGAGCCGGAGCCCGTCGCTGCAAGTGCGGCGGCCCGTACTCCAACCCGCAAAGTAAAATCCTCTTACCTGCGGCCTCCAACCGAGATGCTCAACGAGCCGCAGGCACGGTTGACGTACGATTCGCAGGAACTCAAGGACATTGCGTCTGCGATCAAATCGAAATTCGAAGAATTCAATGTCATGGGCTCGGTTGTCCAGATCAATCCGGGTCCCGTGGTCACGACGTTTGAGTTCAAGCCCGAAGCGGGAGTGAAGTATAGTCGCATCACCACTCTCACGGAAGATCTTTGTCTCGGACTGGAAGTTGAGTCCGTTCTTATCGAACGTATTCCCGGCAAGCCAACCGTTGGCATCGAAGTTCCGAACAGCAAGCGAGAAGTGATCAGCCTCCGGCAGATTCTGGAATCGGACGAGTTCCGCAATTCGCAATCGCCAATGACGATGTCGCTTGGGAAGGACATCAGCGGGCGAATCAAAGTAGCTGCGCTGGAATCCATGCCGCACCTGCTGATTGCAGGTTCCACTGGTTCGGGCAAGAGCGTCATGTTGAACACGCTCATCATGTCCATGCTGTATAAGTCGACCCCCGATGAAGTGCGCATGATCATGGTGGATCCTAAGCGTGTGGAACTCGGTATCTATGAGGGCATCCCGCACTTGCTTACGCCTGTTATCACAGATGCCCGCAAGGCCACGAACGCATTGCGCAATGCCGTCCTGGAGATGGAGCGGCGCCTGAAATTACTGGCGTCTCAAGGCGTACGGAATATCGATCAATTTAACCGCAAAGTGCGCCAGCTTCAGCAGGTTCCTCGTAGTCTTTTCGAGCAAGAACCGGAGCCGGTGAAGGAAGAACTCACACCGCTGCCTTACATCCTCATCATCATCGACGAACTTGCGGATTTGATGATGCTGGAACGACATAATGTCGAAGAGTCCGTCACTCGGCTTGCGCAAATGGCGCGCGCAGTGGGAATGCACCTGGTGCTCGCCACACAGCGCCCTAGCGTCGATGTCATTACGGGCCTCATCAAAGCCAACTTTCCGGCCCGTATCAGCTTCCGTGTCGCCACTCGCGTGGACTCTCGAACCATTCTGGATGTTATGGGCGCGGAACACCTGCTCGGCAAGGGTGACATGCTTTTCCTGCCTCCGGGATCGTCCCGTCTGACGCGGGTTCACGGCGCTTATGTGAACGAACTTGAAGTCGAGAGTGTGGTTCAGTTTTGGAAGGACCAGGCTCGTCCCGAGTACGACCAAAGCTTCTTGCTTGCTCCGCCGGAGGGTGAAGCGGCGGACAACGAGGATGAAGACTTCGACGGCGAGCAAGATCCGATGTATCAGGATGCTGTCCGCTGTGTCCTCGAGATGGGCAAAGCATCCACCTCGACATTACAGCGAAGGCTACGTCTCGGTTACGGCCGCGCGGCCCGCATTCTTGACATGATGCAGAAAGAAGGAATCATCGGGCCCCCGGACGGCAGCCGCCCGCGCGAGGTTCTGAAACGGCCCGACTGGCTGGAAGAAGTGGAGCAGCAACTGCGTTAGCTGAGATCGGGCATCGCATTCAGAGCAGCGTTTCTGCGCCGTGCGGCCCACTCGGCTCCCGCGAGCACCACCATCGCGGCGAGGAAGCTCCACAACACGATCGTTACGGAGTTGATGAATGGCCCATACTCACGCTCCAGCTTCATTCGCAAATAAGGCCAAGTGAGAAGATTGATGTACTTCAGTCCTTCGAGCGCCAAACCCACAAAGATGGAGACCGGGACTACATCACGCCAAGGCATCCGGCGGTTCGGAAGCAGCCAGTAAATGAGAAAAAGAATCAGGATCGTGATCGGGAGCTCGGCAGCCTTGAAGAACAGCACGGTCAGCCAGGATTCGATTTCCGACTGGCCTAGCGGTGACTGCCGAAGTATCTGACGATTCGCCGCGGTAACCGCGATCGAAGCCAGGATGAGTCCTCCGCACGCGAATATCAGACCCATACTCACGAGTTGGTTCTTAAGGAAGCTCCGGTTTTGTGTAATGCCCCAGGCCCGATTCAGCGCGACTTCCATCGGTTCGAAAATGCCGTTTGCGGTGAAAAACAACAGTAGGATTGAACCCATCTGCATCGGTCCGCGGGAATTGACGGTTGCTCGCAGGTTCCGCTGAATGAAATCGACCATGTCTGCCGGAAAATAGTCGTTCAACGCAAACATGATGGCATCCACCGCGCCCGGCCACTGAAATAGGTACTTACAAAGCGAGACCATTACGATCAGGAACGGAAAGAAGGAAAGCAGAACGTTGGCTGCGATCGAAAAGCCATAGACGTGCACCTCGGTTTCCATCCAGTAGCGAACGGTCGGCGTACAAACCCGGCCGGCACGCGCGAGCGCACTATTTCCCCTGATCTGCGGCATTTCTCTAGGATAGGGTGATACTGCGATCCTGCGTACAATAGGAGTCGTCAAAATGTCACAGACACGCCGCCAGGCAATCCAACTACTGACCGTAGTCGCTGCGACTCAAGGAGCCCCAGTGGATCTGTACACCCTAAAGAACGCGAGCGGCGCGGAGGCCGCAGTCTCGACCTACGGAGCCACGCTTGTGTCGCTGAAAGTTGCCGATCGCGCGGGCAAGATGCAAGACGTGGTCCTCGGATTCGATTCGGGTCAGGGCTATCACGGAGACCATCCGTACTTTGGAGCGACTGTCGGCCGCTATGGGAACCGGATTGCGAAGGGGCGTTTCACACTCAACGGCATCGAATACAAACTCGCCACGAACAATGGTCCGAATGCTCTTCACGGAGGACTCAAAGGGTTCAGTCGTGCTGTCTGGGAAGCGCAACCGATCGGCAAGAATGGGTTGAAATTGACATACGTCAGCAAGGATGGGGAAGAAGGCTATCCCGGCACATTGACGACTACGGTCGAATACAGGCTTACAGACGCCAACGAACTTAGAATTTCCTACCTTGCGTCAACAGATAAAGATACGGTGTTGAATTTGACGAATCACTCGTACTTCAATCTGGCCGGTGAAGGTTCGGGCGATATACTTTCGCATGAAGTTCAGCTCTATTGCGACCGCTTCACTCCCGTCGACTCAATCCTGATTCCTACGGGAGAACTCAAAGCCGTTGCCGGTACGCCGTTCGATTTTCGTAGCCCGCATAAGATTGGAGAACGCATCGATGCGGATCACGAGCAGATCAAGTTCGGCGGGGGCTACGATCACAATTTTGTGATTAACGGTCAGGCTGGAACTCTACGGCCTGCAGCCAGGGTGAAAGAACCGACATCCGGGAGGATTCTCGAAGTACTGACAACCGAGCCAGGAGTCCAGTTTTATACCGGAAACTTTCTCGACGGCAGCGTTAAAGGGAAGGGTGGC
>DASQLD010000568.1:0-6600 GCA_035630195.1 Bryobacteraceae bacterium | reverse complement strand
GCGATTCCAGTCTTTTGTAATGCTTCGCAAGCGCGGGGCGTTAGGGCGACGCGAGTTTCGCCCGGAAAGGTCTCGCGCGGGATTCCAAGCGTTATAGGCAAACGCGAACCTCCGTCTGAAGATCTTATATCGAATTCGCTACGGATGCTCAAATCGTTATAGAATGACGTTCGGCGTGAAACCGACAGACGTTCGGAACCCGGACTACTTCCACAAAGTTGTGGATTGCCAGTGGGCCTGCCCGGCGCACACCAATGTGCCCGAGTATATTCGCCTGATTGCGCAAGGACGCTACACTGACGCCTATTTACTGAATCGCGAATCGAATGTGTTTCCAGGGATCCTGGGTCGAACGTGCGACCGTCCCTGTGAGCCGGCCTGCCGTCGCGAACGAGTTGACGGCAAGCCTGTTGCGATCTGCCGGCTGAAACGCGTGGCGTCCGATCACCGTGATGAGGTTAGGCACCTCATCCCAAAAGCTCCCGACAAAAGGAATGGCTTGCGTATCGCATGCGTCGGCGCCGGCCCGGCTTCCCTTACTGTCGCGAATGACTTGCTGCCTCTCGGGTACGAAGTCGTGATTTTCGAAAAATCCGATAAACCAGGAGGGTTGATGCGCAGCAACATTCCTTCTTTTCGGTTGCCTGAAAGTGTGTTGTACGAGGAAATCGACTACATCGTGGGCATGGGAGCCGACGTTCGGTACAGCGCTCCTGTCGAAAGCATGCAGCGCCTTTTGCAAGACAGCTTCGACGCGATCTTCGTCGGCTCCGGCGCGCCACGCGGCAAGAACCTGGATATTCCGGGACGCTACGAAACGGACCGAATTCACATTGGCATCGACTGGCTGGAATCGGTCGCGTTTGGGCACATTGACTCGATCGGCGAGAAGGTCCTGATTATCGGCGTCGGGAATACGGCTATGGATTGCTGCCGGACCTCCCGGCGACTAGGAGGCCGGGATATCAAGGTGATGGCTCGCAGGCCGCGCGGTTATTTCAAGGCTTCGCCCTGGGAACTCGAGGACGCCGAAGAAGAAGGCGTCGAGATCCTAATCAACTATGCGCCTAAGAGGTTTGTCATCGAAAGCGGAAAACTGACGGGCATGGAGTTCGAGCGTCTCGAATGGGACCAGGGCGCCAAGCGTTCGACGGTGCTCGATAGCGTAATTTTGCCTGCCGATGATGTGATCCTCGCGATCGGACAAGAAAACGCGTTTCCTTGGATCGAGCGCGATCTTGGAATCGAATTCGACGAATGGGATGTTCCCGTCGTGAACGAGAAGACGATGGAATCCACCCGTCCAGGCGTGTTTTTCGGCGGTGACTCCGCCTTTGGTCCCAAGAACATCATCTGGGCTGTGGAACACGGCCACCAAGCGGCGATCTCGATCCACAATCTGGCTCAGGGCGTTGTCGTGACCGATCGTCCACCGAGCGGCATGAATCTGATCTCCCAGAAGATGGGGATCAGCGAGTGGAGCTATCACAACGACTACAATCCGGCGGCCCGTCAGAAAATGACGCATGTCGATCTTACACGCCGTTTCGAGCAGTTGAACGTGGAAGTGGAGCTCGGGTTCACCGCCGCCCAGACTGCATATGAAGTTCAGAGATGTCTGAACTGCGATGTGCAAACAGTGTTTACGGCGCCCAAGTGCATCGAATGCGACGCCTGTATAGACATATGTCCAGTCCAATGCCTCACGATTACGCGCAACGGAGATGAACTGGATTTGCGCGTCCGGTTGTCGGCTCCTGCAGAGAACCCGACCCAGGACCTGTACGTGTCCGATCCGCTTCCTCAGACGGCGCGCATCATGGCAAAGGACGAAGACGTGTGTGTGCATTGCGGTCTTTGTGCGGAACGTTGCCCGACGGCCGCCTGGGACATGCAGAAGTTCGAACTTTTCTATCCTCTGGCAGGACAAGTTACGTGCAGCCAAGACGCCATCAGCGTGTAAACGATTTCGCGTTTAAACTTGCAAACGTCAACGGCACCGGCTCGGCCAGCGCCAACGGTCTACTCATGCAGGCGATCTTTCGCATGGGAATTCCGGTCTCGGGAAAAAATCTATTCCCATCAAACATTCAGGGCCTGCCCACGTGGTACGAGATTCGCGTGAACAAAGATGGGAACACTGCGCGGGCGCTCGAATATGACTTGATGGTCATGATGAACGGGCAGACTTATGCCCGTGACATCAGCGAAGTACGGTCCGGCGGCTATGTCCTTTATGACTCCAGTTGGCCGCTTGACGATGATCTCTCTCGTGACGACGTTGTGTTTTTGGGTGTCCCGCTTGCACGCATGTGCAATGAAACCTTTGGCGATGCGCGCGAACGCATCCTGATGAAGAACATTGCGTATGCGGGCGCTCTGGTAGCCATTCTCAATATCGACATGAGCATTGTCGAGCAGTTGCTCGATGAAAGATTCGCCAGCAAAAAAGCGCTTCGGCAATCCAACACGCGCGCTCTGCTGTTGGGATACGAATATGCGAAGGAACATTTTGATTGTCCTTTAGCGTTTCATCTGGAGCGGATGGACGCCAACGGCGAAAAGATTCTGATCGACGGTAACACGGCGATGGCTCTCGGTTGCGTCTATGCGGGCGCCACTGTGGCTGCCTGGTACCCGATTACGCCGGCCACATCGGTGATGGACGCTTTCAAGGAGTTTTGTGAGCGCTATCGCAAAGATCCTACAACCGGGAAGAACAACTATTTGATCCTGCAGGCCGAGGATGAGATCGCGGCGATCGGGATGGTGATCGGTGCAATGTGGAATGGCGCGCGAGCGTTTACATCCACGGCCGGTCCTGGAATTTCATTGATGAACGAGCTGTTGGGTCTCGCGTACTATGCGGAGATTCCGGTGGTGATTGTAGATGTACAGCGCGTCGGACCATCGACGGGAATGCCGACTCGCACACAACAGGCGGACATTCTCGAATGCGCTTACGCGTCACACGGTGACACGAAACATGTTCTGCTATTCCCCTCAAATCCGGCGGAGTGTTTCGAGTTCGCGCCTGTCGCATTCGATCTCGCCGAGCGGTTCCAGACGCCCGTAATAGTACTGTCCGATCTCGATATAGGTATGAACGATTGGGTGGTGCCGAGGCTACGCTGGAACGAGGACTACAGTCCGGATCGGGGACACGTGCTTCGCGCAGAGGAACTCGAGTCCATTCAGAAGTTCCAACGATACCTGGCGGAGAACGGAACGGAGGTCGCAGCTCGGACGTTTGCTGGCGTGCATCCGAAGGGCGCCTACTTCACTCGCGGATCGGGACACAATAAGTTTGGGGCCTACACGGAATCGCCCAATGAGTATCAGGAAGTCGTGGATCGACTTCTGCTGAAGCATGGCGCTGCCGCAAAACATGTGCCCGCGCCGATCATTGAACGCCGTACCGGAGCGCGATTCGGGATTATCACGGTGGGTGGCTGCGATCTGGCTGTGCGTGAGGCTCTCGATCTTCTGCAAGAGCGTGGAACTCCCGCGAGCTACATGCGCATTCGAGGATTCCCGTTTGTAGAAAGCGTTTCGAAGTTCATCGATGAACACGAATACTGCTACGTGATTGAGCAAAGCCGGGACGCGCAGCTGCGAACACTGATCCTGAATGAAACCTCGGCTCCGAAAAATAAACTGCGCTCGATTTTGAGTTACGGCGGATTTCCTCTGAGCGCCTCGCATGTCTTGGATGGAATAGTGAGCACGAAGGAGGTCCCAGTTGCCGTCCATTACTAAGCCGATTGCGGCGCATCCCAGTTTGCAGCGGAATCAGCTCGGACTGACGATTCGGGACTACGAAGGGACAATGTCGACCCTTTGCGCGGGATGCGGCCACGATTCGATCACGGCCGCGATTGTACGAGCGCTGTGGGAGTTATCGACACCGCCCCACATGCTAGTCAAAATGAGCGGTATCGGCTGTTCCTCAAAAACGACCGCTTACTTCGTGAACGGCGCGCACGGATTCAATTCAGCGCATGGCCGCATGCCTCCCATCGCCACCGGAGCCAACGCGGCGAACGGGAAGCTGCTTTATGTTGGCGTATCGGGCGATGGCGATTCGCTTTCGATTGGGCTTGGGCACCTCTGCCATGCGATTCGTCGCAATGTCAGGATGGCCTACGTAATCGAAAACAATGGTGTGTATGGTTTGACCAAAGGCCAGTTCTCGGCGTCGGCGGATGTCGGTTCGAAGAGCAAGCGCGGCGAAGATAACCGGATGGCTCCGATCGATCCTGTCATGCTGGGCCTCAGCATAGGTGCTACATTCCTGGCGCGCAGTTTTTCGGGAGACAAAGAACAGCTAGTACCAATCCTGAAGGCTGCGCTGGCGCATAGAGGGTTCGCGTTGGTGGATGTGATTTCGCCTTGTGTTACGTTTAACGATCACAATGGCTCGACGAAAAGTTACGTTTATACGCGAAAGCATTCGGTGCGTGCGACGGAGGCGGACTTTGTTCCTCCTGCTAAAGAGATCGTCGCTGAGATCGGCGGCGGCACGACGGTTACGATGCACGATGGCAGCGTCGTCCGATTTCAATCCGTCCCGAAGGACTACGATCCGACGGATCGGGAAGCGGTAATGTCTTGTTTGCAGGAACACCAGCGACGCAACGAGATCGTGACTGGTTTGCTGTATCTGAATGAATCCGTTCCCAACGTTCATGAGATGAATTCCACCCCCGACTTGCCGCTCGTCGATATTCCGTTCGAGGCTTTATGCCCCGGTTCCGCGGCGCTCGATGCCTTGCAGGAAGAGTATCGCTAATCGGCTCGATGAAGATCCTGATTCTGCTAATCGTCTACGCCGTATCCCTCACGGCCGCTAAGACTCTGGACATTTACGTTATCGATGTTGAAGGCGGCAAGTCTGTCTTGTTTGTTTCCCCGTCAGGACAGTCGATGCTGTTTGACGTCGGCTGGCCCGCGTCCCCTACACGGCCATCCTCCACTGATCGGATTGTTGAAGTGGCGCGCGCGGCCGGCTTAAAGCAGATCGATATTCTTGTCGTGTCCCATTTTGATGTGGATCATATGGGAGATGTCGCGGAACTGATTGCCAAGTTCCCGGTTCGTAAACTTTTCGATCACGGTGCGATTTCTTCGGGCGAACGAATGAAGGCCTACGCGGTTGTTCGTGAGAAACTTGGCGCGACTGTGTTGAAGCCGGGGCACAAGATACCTATTCGAGGAGTAGATATCCAGGTCTTGTCAGCGTCTGGGAATTTGATCACACGACCGCTGCGTGGCGCGGGAGCTCAAAATCCTCTTTGCCAAACTTACAAGCAAGCTGCGGTAATCGAGCGTGACGTCGAAGACAACCGTTCAATCGGATTGCTGATTTCGTTCGGTAAGTTCCGTATGCTCGACCTGGCGGATCTCGAAGCTCATCACAGTCATAATCTGGTCTGTCCGAAGAACTTAATCGGATCGGTCGATGTGTACAACTTGAATGTGCATGGACAGTTTAAGGGTGTTGCTGCAGAAATGGTGGGAGCGGTTCGCGCTCCCGTCGTAATTCAAGCAAATGGAGCCAGAAAAGGCGCCGACGCGCAAACCTGGCCCATACTGCGGGCTGCTCCTGGCATCCAGGATATTTGGCAAGTTCATCAATCTTTGAATGCCGGCAAAGATGCCAATCCTCCAGAGGACTTCATTGCAAACATCGAGCCCACGGACGGATTCAAATGGATCAAGATCACTGCCGCGACTGATGGTACGCTCACCGTTACCAACACGCGAAATGGTTTTACGAAGCGGTACTCAGACTGAGCGGCGGCGTAGAGCCCATCCGAATGCAAGCCCCGCTGCTACCAGGACTGCAGATGCGGGTTCGGGAACAGACTGGGCGGCGATCACTTCGACGTTCAGAGAGGCCTGAATACTCTTACTGCCTACAAAGCAGAAGCCGCATGTCCGCGGATCATCGGAGTAGGCTTCATACAACACCAGAACGCGGAAGTCTTTTATCGTTCCGGCCGTGGCGCTCCGTGATACAACATACTTGCCCAATCGATCGGTCACATTCCAGGTCGTGCCTGGGAGTATCAACGCATCCACTGGACCGCCCAGAGTTGCAATAACGTCTTCATAGATGCCGATCGGTTCTGTTTCGCTGAGTAGGAACGATGAGGTGATCGTCAGGTAGAGCGGGTCGGCGTTTTCGAGTGAAAAGCCGAAGGCCACTGTCCCCCCGGGGGCGACACTTGCATCTGTCGGAGTGACAGTGAGAATGGGAGCCGCCTGAAGGCAGCCTCCCGTCAGAAGCAAAGCAAACATCAGGGTCAAGGTTTTCATCGCATCACCGTCAAAGTCGTTGTCTTGGTGTAAGCGCCGCCGTTGGCCGAGACATGGAATGTCATCTGAACGCGTGTTGCTGTTGCAGGCCAATTCAAAACTACATCCGGAGTGTACGCGCTTGCGTTTGGTCCAACATCGCCGAGGGCTATTGGGACTGGAGAAGCGAGGCTTACGACACCGGTTCCCGATACCACCTTGAAGTCGGCAATGGCGGTGATTGAGACGGAGCCTGCTGTGTTCAAGGAAGCATTGGTTCCGTTCACCGGAACTTGACGC
>DASQLD010000567.1:0-5315 GCA_035630195.1 Bryobacteraceae bacterium | reverse complement strand
GTCTCTCGAAGCCCGCGGTCATCGAAACAGGTAAGAGTTTCGACGGGTTCCTGGTGGCTAAGGATGCGAAAGAGCGAGCTCAATTCCTCGTCGATCTGGTGGAGCATAGCAAATCTCTTACTGACGCTCAGCGAAAGCAGGTTTGGGAAAAACTAATGAAGGATTCTAACCCTGATTGCGGTGATCTTTCCAAGTTCGTTACGCGCGAGACGGCTCCGGCAGCCCTCAATCTGCTGAAGCGACCCGACTGCACTGGCATAGACCGCTCCAACGTCGCGGTTGCTATTCAGCGTGCGTTCGACAAGAAGGACTACTGGGAAACAAAAAATGAGCCAAAACTATTTTCTGGTTTATTTGGCTTTGGTGTTGACCCAATGGCCGGAGGAAACTGGCGCAAATTCCTAGAATGGGCAGCTAAGTCGGAACGGTTCGATCTCGATTGAGGGTATGCATGCAACCTCTAAACTGCAAAATCGTCTTGTCCGCCGGAGCCGGCAGCGGAGTTTTTTCCAGGATCGTGCTGGCTTGCGGCGATGCCGGTACGCCCCGTATGCGCAAGTCAATCTTCGTGCAATGAAAAGCGAGACGACTACAAGAACTCCGATAGATAGGAATTCGCTCTTCAGTTCACCATACACTGCTGCCTCACGTGATTACTTTCGTGGTCGGGTCACTCCCTTTCTGGCCGGACATTCTTGAGATTGCATTTCCAACTTCGAGCGCGGGCCAATGGATTCTTTCGTCTCGACATTGACGATTCTGCTCCGCGGCACATGATCTCTGCGGAACCTACGATGCTGCATGAAATGAATAAGCGATAGAGAGTTACTCACACGGAGATCAAAGAGCTCTCTCTCATTACGGACCTAATCCGTAGATGGCGCGAAGGCGTTCGAACTCACGTAAGGCAGTCTCGGATTTTGCAGTTGCGCCAACTGACCCATACGCCCGAACCAACTGATATTGGATCGAGGCATCACGCGGCGCCAGCACAGCCGCCGATTCGAGCGCTCGCACGACGTCGCCCGGACGACCAAGCGCTCCATAGATGCGTGCAGCAAGTTTCAATGCGGTAACGTCGCGAGAATCAAGAGCGATCGCCTTCTCGATGAACGGAAGTGCTGAGGTCGCATCTCCAGCAACTAAATGTAGACGGGCAAGTCCCACTTGAGACTGTGCCACCGTTAGCGATGCGTTGTATGCAGCTTCTGCCTCCACAATTTTGCCGAGTCTCTCCAAGCATTGACCAAGATGAGAACGGGCGGCGACATAACCTTCGTTTCGCTCCAGCGCGAGTCTGAACCATCGGACGGCTTCGTCAGCGTTGTCAACATCCGAATCGTAATGACGGCCCAGGTAGTAGTATGGACCGAAATCGCCAGGATCGCGACGAATCGCCTCAGCCATTTGTTCACGAAACAGGATGTGTTGACCCGCAAGATAGTAAGCGACGCCCAATGCCTTGGGGGCGTCAGCCTTCCGTAAGAAGCGAATCGCACGGTGTGCATCGTTCTGGGTGATCGCCAAGATACCTTGCCAAAGATTGCGGATGTGAGGATCGAGTGTAGTCACCAGCGATGTGGCGCGTGCGATCTGACCCGATTGGAGGGCTTGGCGAATCGCATTTGTGGAGGCGTCGGCGGGTGGTAACAACGGACTGAGATCCGTCGATTGTGTAAAGGCGATCGTGTGACATACTACCAGCAACGTGATGCAGCGAGCGTGCTTCCTTGCACTAGTCATTGCTAGTTGCCTACCATGCTACTCGCAGTTTCTTCCCGACTTGCAGGCGAAGACTCCTGCTGAGTATGACGCCTATCTCGATGTGCTCGATGGACCCGTGCTCGAAAAAGGCGCCGCTTTCGAGCGCGACTTCCCAGAATCCTCGTTGCTCTTGCCCGTTTGTGAGTTGTTAGGTCGGGAATGGAGGTCGCGAGGTGAGCTGGAGAAGGCAATTGCCGCCGCCGAACGCGGTCTGGCCATTGCCCCTGATTACATTCCGTTGCTGGTCGAGGTCGCCGATCTCCTGGCGAATGGCTCGTACCGGCTGGACCGCGCGGCCGAAGCTGCTCAGCATGCGCTTGAATTGCTCGATCGGGTTAAAGCTCCGTTAAGGATCGCCGCCGAAGATTGGACATCGGCCGTGGCGAAGCTCCGAGCCCGCGCTCACACGGCATTGGGGCTAGTGCAATTCAAGAAGGACGATCGAGATGGCGCGATGAAAGCCTTCCAAGCGGCCCTCGCGGCGGGTGGAGGGGACGACCCGATGCTCCACTACCGCTTGGGTCGCCTCTACGCTGTCAATGGCCAACTCGCAGACGCCCGTCGTGAGCTTGAACTCGCGGCTTTGAGTCCCGATAATCTCCTTCGCGATCTCGCCAGGAAGGCTCTCGCCGAGCTGAAGTAATCAGAAATTGTACTTCAGCGCCAACTGGATGTTGCGAGGCGCGTTCGCCTGGCCGCTGATTCTTCCAAACGTTGCGGGCGCGTTCAGATTAGCGGCTGGGGCTCCGAAAACTACGCGATTCAGAACATTGAAGAACTCGGCGCGGAACTGAATCCGGTGCGCTTCATACAGAGTGAAATCCTTAAGGATGCTGAAGTCCTCGTTCAACAATGCGAACGTGCGCACGTTTCCCAGGACGGGAGGAGCGTTGCCAAGAGTGAAGGGAGCTGGCTGCGAGAACGCGTTGACATTGAGGTAACGGTCAAGTGCCGGATCGAAATCACCGTTGGGCACATCCGTGCGCGCCGGCACGCCCGCCACACGATTGGGCCGGTTCCCTCCGTTCGACAAGGGAATGACACCTCCACCACTCACGCCAATTGGGGTACCCGACACATAGCGATGGATGCCATTCAGCTGCCAACCACCAGCGATTACGTTGACAAAACCTCCGGCGTCTCCTAAGAATCGCTTACCCTTGCCGAATGGAAGTTCGTAACCCCAAGAGAGCACAAGATTGTGCGGCGTGTCGAAACCCGCCAGTCGCTTCTCTAGAAGACGATTGTTCGTGTCGAGAGGCCGGGACCCCGCGGCATCATCACCCAAGCCTGTGTAACCGCCACCGCTCACGATGCTTTTGGAAAGCGTATAGGCGGCCAAGAAGCTTATACCGGCGGAGAAACGTCGTTGCAGGCGCATCTGCATCGCGTTATAGGTGCTCCAGCCGATAGGTTGATACAAATTCCGAATGTCGGAATACTGCGGGTAGGGACGCAATGCTTGCGAAACGGAGCCGGTAAAGCCTGGATAAGGCGGGAACACGCCAGCCGCTTGAGCCGCGGCTGAATTGATGTCGGCATTCAACGTGTTACCCAGGCTTAGATACTTAAAATCAACCTGATTGAGATTTTCGAGGCCAGAGGGTAATGCGGTACCGCGCTGTCCTATGTATCCCAGGTCCAATAGAAATTGCCCTGGCAACTCGCGCTGAACGTTGAAGGTCCAACTGCTCATATATCCGGGTTTGCCTGCTCCGGCATTCATGTATTCGATTGTTCCCCCATTCGCCAGTGATGGGTCGGTGATCGGCAGTGTGCCAGAGAAAGCAGGAACGCCATCATCCAGAATCAGCGCAGGAACGCGACCGGAGGTGACCTGCGGGAACGTTTGCGCAAATGAGTACCCGCTGGAGAAGAGCCCGGATTGACGGCCAACGCTCGTGGCGTTGGTCGGCGAATAGAATATGCCGAATCCGGCGCGCAGCACAGTCTTGTCATTGATGGAATAGGCGATTCCTACTCGTGGCGAGAAGGCCTTCATGAAAGTCGGCGTTAGCTGACCGCCCGGTTCCAGAAACTCCAACGCCCCTAGCCGTCCGCCGGCTCCCGGATTAGGAAGGCTTAGATTCAAGCTGGATTGCCTGCTATCGGCTTCCTGGATAACCGTAGGAATCTCGTGACGCAATCCTAGTGTGACGGTGAATTTCCGATTGACCTTTATAACGTCTTCCACGTACCAGGCGTAGTACTCGCCACGCATACGTCGAAGAGGCGCAGGGATCAGTCGCTGCGCCGAAAATACCTGGCCTAATATCAGACTGGCCCAAGCGTTACCCTGATTGGCGGAGTTAGCAGAACTGAGGTCGGCTGTTGATAGAGGGCTGAACTCGAAAGCGCCACTTAATCCGCCGTTCACCGTACCAGCGAAGTTGTCGTATTGAAAGAATCGGATGTCTCCGCCGAACTTAAGCTGATGGCGGCCTTTGATCCAGGTGAGGTTATCGACAAAGCTGAGGTTACGATTCTGAGATGGATCGTTAGGCTGCTGATTGGAGTTTCCCAAAGCCAGACTTCCATAGGTGTTGTTAATGTTGAATACAGGGAAGCCGGGCGCATCCGAAGGAACGCCGGGAAGCTTGTAGATCTCGTTCCCCTTGCGCGGATCCTGCTGCCGAATTGGATTGCTCGCCGTATAGCCCGCGGCGAAATGATGCAACAGAGTCGGCTGGATCATGTAGTCGTGACTTCCCCTCACTCCGACACCGTTCACCGGGTTATTTCCCCAGAACCCTATTGGCGTCGACGGTCCCAGTGGTGAATAGCTTGGTGTAGATGTGTTTGTTTTCCAGAATGCGGCGCTGATGCGTTGCGCAGGGCTAAAGATATGATCGCCCTTGATCGACCAGGTCTGATCTTCCACAGGGTTTGCGGTGCGATTCAAGTAGTTGTTGAAGTAGTTGGGATAGTCGGGCTCGGGGATCAGAGGCAGCACGTTCCTCGCAACGGAACTGAAGCGATTGGATGGAATGATATTTCCCGGAAACGGCGCCCGTGACCCATCAGGACCCGTTGTCGCCGGATCAAAGATTGGGATGATGTTACCGGCCCCATCGCGAAAACCGCTAAAGTCACCTTGCTTGAAGGCTGCCGTCGGGACGCTGACCAAAGTGCCATTCGTCGCGGGCTGGTTGCGTAGGCCCGTGTAGTTGAAGTTGAAGAATGTCTTGTCTTTCCCGTTGTACAGCTTGGGGATCAGGATTGGCCCGCCGAAAGATCCGCCGTATTCGTTGAACCGGACACGGGGACGCACTGCATTGAAAAAGGGACGGGCATCGAGTTTGTCGTTGCGCAGAAACTCAAACAGTCCACCGTGAAACTGGTTTGTGCCCGAACGCAGGGTGAAGTTGATCACACCGAACCCTCGGCCATACTCCGCCGGGAAAAGCGAATTTTGAACTTTGAATTCCTCTACCGCCTCATACGGCGGTGACGTTTGCGCGAGAAATCCCGGCGTGACCGCCAACTGCCCCGAAATGCCGTCGTAGAGGACCTCTTGGCTGAAATCTGGGCTGCCGTTGATATTCTTTGAC
>DASQLD010000566.1:0-11099 GCA_035630195.1 Bryobacteraceae bacterium | reverse complement strand
AAGCCACACCCAGAAATCGAGGTGGGTAATATAGACGGCCCACGCAAGAATGGGAAATAGCATGGCTAGCGCTGTAGCGCCATAGAAATTGTTCGACACGATCATCGCGCAGCAGAAACCTGCGATTGCCAGCGAGGCAGGCCGCCAGCGTTGTAATGCTCGGAAAGAAAACAACAGCGCAAGCGGGATCCACGCGAGCGCGGTCATATGGGGTCCTTCGCCGTAACGCATCAGTACGTTCAGACGGTAAGGAATCTGAAAGGGCGCATCAGCCCGAATTTCGGGATTAAACAGATAGGACGGAGAAAGCAGCGCCGTCGCTGCGGCGGCGAGTAAGCCTACTACTCGCGACTGGCTCCCGTAGCGCGCCAACATGTACACAGCAGCAATACCGAAGCAGTAGAAAAAAGCCGTGTAGATGTGGTAAGCCCGCACCGGCAACACTTTCGGGACGGCCTTCGAAATAACGGCAGTCCCGTAGCGTAACGCTGGAGGATAGATATAATCCGTTCGCGTTCCGCAATACCAGTTCGGCTGCCAATTGGGGTGCAGCCAATTGTCATGGAGGAAACGGGCATCGGCAATGAAGGTACTTTCAATCGACCCCCACAACTCCAGATACTTCACCCGGAACAGCGGCCGAATTAAGATGGCCACAAACAGGAAAACAATTAAAAAATCGATGAGGTAACTTAATCGCCGCCGATTCACAAAAGTGCTGGTTCATCCTCGCGGCGCTGCGCCCCGGAATAGCGGCGATGCAGGCTCTGGAACTGACGCTGCCGAACTACGCCGAGCCTGTGAAGCTCAAAGCGTAGGAGGAGCCAAAGGATGGATAGACCATGAGTAGAGCTCTGCATGAATGACGCGGATGAGGTTTGCGAGAAGTAACATATGGGAACCGGCACTTCGGCGACCTTCAGCTCAAGGTTTACCGCTTCGCGCGCTTCCCTTCGATAAGTGCTATAGCCGGCTTTATCTTCGAGTCCCGTCAGAAAGCGAGTCGAGACATACTTCCACCACGACATTGCATGCCTGCTGAGCCACCGGCGCGCTAAAACATCACTCACCTCCCCCTCCTCAATCGGTTCTATGATCTGCGGGAGTAGCCTCGGACCGTATTGGTAATCGGAGTGAACCATCACAATGATATTTGCCCGCGCCTTGAGCGCTTCGCCATAATAGGTCTTTTGATCCTCCCCGTAGTTCCTATCGTCAACGAACAGCTCCAAACCAAGCTGGCGCGATCTGAATCCGTCGGCGGAACTGCCGTCATCGACAACATCACAAGGCCAACCACTTCATGAGGCAGTTTGGCGTAGGTCATGTGCAGCGTTTGAGCGCCATTATAGGCCGGCATGACGACGATTTGTGTTTATCCGGCATGAGTGGTGACAACGACCTGATACGCGAAGAGCGTCTTGCGAATCTGCGCTAAACCGTAGCATACACGTTCGCAAGCGGTACTGTACGGAGTGCTCCCAGTTTGGGGCCAGACTTCTCAGCCGATTCGCCCATCCGTTTCACATGAAGAGGCGCCTATGGCCCAGTCGAAGAGTCCCTCGTCGTCTTGTGGAAAACGGCCCGCTTGGATTTTCAGTCTGAAGTAGCTATCGCCGCTATTCGGCAGAGACACAATCAGTTACACGCCCCGGAAACACCGCCTTGCAAAGTTGCGCTACTAGAGTATACAGTCTCCGTGATTATGGCAGCAGTTCGCCGATTCGCCCTCATATACTATTAGGGTCGATCACATTTTAGAAACGTGGTCATCCCTTCCAAGGAGCAAACAAGATGAGTGATTCTCCCATCAGCGGAGCGGACTTTAAGAATCAATTGCGTGACGGTACGCCCAAGATGGGCCTGTTCGTTAACTCGCACAGCACCACAGTAGCCGAGCAGCTCGCCCACACTGGTTACGATTGGCTTCTCGTGGATACGCAGCACGGGCCTATGAGTTCTGAAACGCTGTCCACGATGCTGTGCGCTATCGCGAGCGGCGGGGCAAAGTCGCTGGTGCGTGTTGCCGGCTACCATGACCGCGGCGGTATCCAACAGGCGCTCGATCTCGGCGCCGATGGCGTTCTCGTGCCTTATATCAATACCGCGGAGGAAGCTGAACAGGCGGTCAGTTGTGCGCGTTATCCCATGCAAGGCACACGTTCTGTCTACTTCCCGCAGCGAAGCACGAACAAGGCAGGATTGTTAGGGTACGTAGGTAACGCAAACAAAAACGTAATCGTAGCGCTGCAGGTTGAGACGGCCTCATGCATCGACAATATCGAGGCGATCGCGGCAGTGCCCGGCGTCGACATTCTTTTCCTCGGTCAGAACGACTTGTGTATGTCCATGGGCTTGTATGAGAAGTACGAGTTTCCACACATGTATACAAGTCCGGAGTTACAAGCCGCAACCGACAAGTTAGCAGAACAAGCTCGCAAAAATAACGTCATCCTCGGCGTATTCCTCTTTGGAACTGCGAGAGTCGGTGAATTCCTGGACAAAGGATTCTCCTTCATCAGCGTCGGCAATGACCTGCACCATGTGTTGACACAAGCCACGACATACGTAAAGGAAATCGAAGCGATCGCTCAAGGGAAACGTAAGACCTGGGCGCGGGCCGCGACCTCTCTCATCTAACGAGTCTTCAATGAACGGCGTCCTGTGAAGGGCGCCCGTTCAGCGGTTCCCATGACAAAATCGCCCTGGAACGCAATTGCGGGATTCATTGCGGCTGCGTTGATCTGCATCTATTTTTTCGAAATGTCGCGCTTGAGCATCCACACAGGCTTCTCGCACGACGACCTGATGAACACCTATCTCGCATGGCGTGAGCCATGGAGTGATGTTTTGCTTTCGAACCTGTTTGTCCCCACTAAAGTAATCCGGCCATTCGGCGCACTATTCTACGTGACTCTGTTCGATAGGTTCGGCTTCGATCCAGTCCCGTTTCGCCTGGTTTGCTATATCGCACTTTGGTTCAACGTGTTCCTTATGTTCGTGGTCGGGCGCTACCTGACGGGGCGTTATGAAGTAGCGTTGCTCCTCACGTTTTTGCATTGTCATCGATCTGAATTTTTTCCGTTCTACTACGGTTCCGGATATTGCTATGACATATTCGCGTTCGCATTTTACTTCTCCGCCCTCGCGATCTATGTTCGGGCTCGTTCGAAGGGTAAAACTCTTCGAAGTTACGAATTGGCGGTGATCGCGATTCTTTACGCATGCGCCGTGAATGCAAAGGAGGCCGCCGCTTCCTTACCGGCGATATTCCTTGCTTATGAGCTGATCTTCAATCCCCCAAAATCAGGGCGGTATGTCGTTACATGGCTGAAGCACGAAGGTCGCGGATTCATCGCTACCGGCCTTGTCGGTGTCGCGTTCGTTTGGGCGCGTTTCACAGGTCCGAATAACCTGCTCAACCATCCAGCCTATACACCGCTGTTTACATTGGGCCGATATCTCGAGTCGACAGCAACTTACTTGAATGACCTGGTAGTCAGACCGGCATTTTTCAGCCCTGCGTCCGCGGGCTATCTCCTTCTGGCACTGCTAGCGGTCGCAGCTCTAACGCGTAACCGTCTTCTTCTATTCGCGTGGATATTGATTGTTGCTGGTTCCGCCCCAATAGCCTTCGTTCAGCCGCGCGGGCTGGCGAGCTACTACATTCCTACTTTTGGATACAGTTTGTATGCTGGGATTTTACTCGTTCGATTAGGCGATTTGCTTACTCGGACATCTCGGCGTGTTCCTGCGCTTGTTTGGCATTCAGCCGTCTTTCTGGCTATATTTGTCACAGTCGTACCGTTCGAGCGTAAACACGCTGCTGTTTACCGAGAATCGTATTGGGACGAGTGGAAGCGTATTCAGCTTACCGCCGATTACTACAAAGCCCACCCCGAATGGTTTGGCCCTGCCAAAAGTATGCTTATCGTAAACGATCCTCTGCAAGGGGGAAACTGGGACAGCGCATTCATCGCCTATTTGATCGGTGGACATAGATCGATGCACGTGCAGAAGCTTTCTGAAATGAATCCCAAACCAACTCCGGAAGAGATCGCGACTTATTCAACGATCATCGCGTTTCGCGACGGTCGGTATGTCTCGCTCAAACCGGACGAAGTAGTCGATCCGGAGCGCATTAGTCCCGGCGCGGAGCGCATTAGTCATTGACGAGATACGAGAAACTTCGTCTCGTAGTAATCGCCGGGGCCGTTGCCGGGATCATCATCTACTTTTGGAAGTTCACTCATGTCAGCCTTCGTACCGGTCTCGGACATGACGACTTGATGAATATCTTCTTCGCCTGGAGAGAACCCTTTGACGATGTGCTGAAGGCCAATATCTTCTTTCGCACGAATGTCATCCGTCCCTTCGGGGCGCTATTCTACGCGCTATTCTTCGACTGGTTTGGACTGGATGGCTTCCCATACCGGGTATTCCTCTACACAGTGTTATGGATGAATGTGGGATTGACGTATCTATTCGTGAGTCGTCTGACGAACTCCGCGGAAATCGGCTTGCTTGCAACGCTTCTTCACTGCTATCACGCGCACTTCTTCCCGATGTACTACGGCTCAGGCTACTGCTATGACGTGTTAGCGTTCTTCTTCTACTATGCCGCGATGACATTCGCCCTGTGGACACGTCGAAACGGCGGTTACCCAGGAATGGCGGCTTTGGTCTTACTCATCGTACTGACGGCATGCGGCATGAATTCGAAGGAAGCTGCCGCATCGCTGCCGGCGATGCTCCTCATCTATGAATTGATTTATCATCCGCCGAAATCTTTGTCTTGGATTTGGCGGGAGGCGCGAGCAGTCCTAGTTACCGGTAGCGTCAGTCTTATGTACTTATGGGCTCGCTTTACGGGCCCAAACAACCTTCTTAATCATCCGGCATACCAGCCGGTCTTCACGATGTCGCGTCTGCTTGAGTCAAGCGCTTCTTACCTGAGCGATCTGTTCTATCGCTCGGTTATCTTCACTCCGACAACAGCCACAATCGTACTGGGATCGATGTTGGCACTGACATTAGTGCTTCGCAGCCGGCACTTGTTATTTGCGTGGTTGCTCGTCCTCATGGCCGCAGCGCCTATCGTCTTTGTTCCGCCCAGGGGACTCTCCGCTTACTATATAGCGCTGGTAGGATTCGCATTATTCATCGCCGTTCTCGTTGTCCGTGCACGCGAATTCATCATGCGAGGAAGATCATCCGAAGCGGTCCTGATTTCACAGTCAGCGATCTTTCTCTTAGTATTGGTTTCCTTATGGCGTTGGAACGTTAGGCATATGCCCAACCCTGGCGATCACTGGGATCAGCTCGCCTTAATCAATGAGGCCATATCCGAATTCGGCGGTCATCCGGAGTGGTTCCAAGCCGGCTCCAGTATGCTCATCATCAATGACCCCTTTCCTGACTATGAATGGGCAACAAGCTTCATCGCCTTGCTTTCGGGGAAAGACAACACCATACGCGTCAACACCCTGGTCAAACTCGATCCGAAACCGGATAAGGACGCGCTCGCCTCGTATCGATGGATTATCGGATACAGGAATGGGAGATACGTCGAACTCGACCTCGCCACGCTGGTTCTTCAGCCGGTTCCTTCACGGCCTCAGTAAACGCGATTGTGATATAAATATGGCCGGCTAAAGGAGGCCAAACCTCTTGAAAGTTTACGAAGGCAAGGATATACGCAATGTCGGTGTCGTGGGCCACGGGCATTGCGGCAAAACGATGCTCACGTCCGCCCTTCTCTACACAGCCGGAGCGGTTAACCGTCTGACTCGGCCGGATGAGGGGAACACGGTGACCGACTTCGACGAAGAAGAGATTCAGCGAAAGTTCACGATCTCCACATCGCTGGCAGTGGCCGAGTGGAAGAAGACCAAAATCAATATCCTCGATACTCCTGGCTTCAATCTATTTATCCAAGACACGCGATCATCGCTGGTCGCAGCCGATTCCGTGCTCATCGTAGTCGATGGAGTCGCGGGTGTGGAAGTACAAACGGAAAAGGTTTACTCATTCGCAGAGGAGTTCCATCTCCCGCATGCATTTTTCATCAACCGGCTCGACCGTGAACGCGCCGATTTCCAACGCTGCGTCGACAACATTCATGAGGTCTTCGGCCGTTCCTGCGTGCCCATCCAGCTTCCGATCGGCAGTGAAAAGAACTTCAGGGGTGTCGTCGACCTTCTCTCCATGAAGGCTTACACCTACGAATCGGGCGGTGACGGCAAGGGTAAAGAAGGTCCGATTCCCGCCGATCTGGAGCAAGCGGCAAAAGACGCGCATGAAGCGCTCGTCGAGATCATTGCGGAAGGCAATGATGCGCTAATGGAGGAGTTTTTCAACGAAGGCACTCTCCCCGAAGAGCACATGATCGCCGGGTTGCGCGAGGCTACCGCTAAGGACAAACTATTCCCTATTCTCTGTGGGTCGGCACACGGCAATATGGGAACAGACCTGCTGCTGAACTTCCTCGTCGACTACTTCCCTTCCGCTGTCGAACACGATCCCGTACACGCCACAGCCGGCGATCAGCGTGTCGATCGCACGATTGCTGACGGGGAACCACAATCGGCGTTCGTGTTCAAAACCATGGCTGATCCGTTCGCCGGTCGCGTCACCTACTTCAAGGTGTACTCCGGCGTTATTAAGAATGACGATCACCTGTTGAATATGCGGACGAGCACCGATGAGCGTCTGGCTCACGTCGGCGTTCCAATGGGCAAACAGATCGTAAGTGTACCCGAACTTCATGCGGGCGATATCGGAGTTGTCGCGAAGCTGCGAGACACCGTGACCGGCGACACACTCGCTCCAAAGAGTTCACCGGTCGTTTATGACGGCATCAAGATTCCAGAACCTTCGATCGCGTATGCAATCTCAGCGAAATCGCGCAATGACGAAGATCGGATGGGTAACGCGATTCACAAGATCCTCGAAGAGGATCAGACTCTCCGTTTCTACCGAGATCCGCAAACACACGAATTTCTACTCGCTGGCGCTGGGCAGCAGCATATTGAGGTGATCGTCAGTCGATTGAAGAAGCGGTATAACGTCGACGTCGCTTTGCATGCCCCCAAGATTCCGTATCGGGAGACGATCCGCGGCAAGGCAGAGGTCCAAGGCCGTCACAAGAAGCAGACCGGCGGCCACGGTCAGTTCGGCGATTGCTGGATCAGGATGGAGCCTCTCGAAAGGGGGGGCGGCTTCAAGTTCGGAAACGAAGTTTTCGGCGGCGCGATACCGCGAAACTTCATTCCCGCCATCGAAAAGGGCATCATTGAAACGAGCGCTAACGGGTACCTGGCCGGCTATCCAGTGGTAGACTTCAAAGTCACTGTGTATGATGGCTCGTACCACGACGTTGACTCATCCGAAATGGCATTCAAGCTGGCGGCGCGCAAGGCGTTCAAAGCCGCTATGGCAGTCTGCAAGCCCGCGCTGCTTGAACCGGTAATGAACGTTGAAATTCAGGCTCCGGTAGAATACGCAGGCGATTTGATGGGCGATATGAACGGTCGTCGCGGCCGCATTTCCGGAATGGATACCAAAGGTGGAACACAGATCATCAAAGCTCAGGTACCCATGGCTGAGATGTTGAATTATCAGAACGACCTGATTTCCATGACCCAAGGACGAGCCTCGTTCTCCATGGAATTCGACCACTACGACTACGTCCCCGCACTGCAGGCGGAGAAAATTATCGCTGCCGCCAAGGCCGCTAAGGCCGCTAAGGCCGGCATAGAGGAAGAAGACGAGTAAATCTAGCCTATAGGGTGGCTCTCAACGCCACCCTTTCGCCGCCCACCGCTTGACGAGAACACCTCGAATTTATAGACTCAGTCCCGATGTCGCTTCGGGAAAGTCTTGTTCATAGCCGTCGAAAGTTTCTAAGCTATCTTGCCGGAAGTCCGCTTCTGCTGGGTCAGCAGATCAGCGACGTAATTACCGATGCCAGCGAGGCGCTCAACGTTTTCGACTTTGAGGCCGCGGCGCGCAGGGTTTTGCCCGCGGCTCACTTCGGATATATGGCTACTGGAGTCGAGGACGACCTCACTCTGAAGGCGAACCGGGAAGGATTTAGTCGCATCTATCTTCGGCCTCGCAGGCTGATCGATATCACGCGAGCCGACATGAAAACGGAGATCTTTGGCACGACCTGGGATTCCCCGATCGGCCTGGCTCCTGTCGGAAACGCCAAGGCATTCCACCCCGAGGGAGAAATCCCTACGACCCGCGCCGCCAAAGTGAAAAAGAGTCTGCAGATCTTATCCACAGCGACCAATTCTTCTTTCGAAGACGTATCGCAAGTGCTAGGTCGTCCGCCGTGGTATCAGCTCTACGTAACATCCCGTTTCGACTTCACGGAAAGGCTCGTAAAGCGGGTCGAAGCAGCGGGTTGCCAGATCATTGCAATTACCGTGGATACCCAGGCCGGCCGACGCACGGAAACGTTCGAGCGTTCCCGCCGGCTCGACAAGAGGGAATGCGTTACCTGCCACGGCTCCACTAGGGAGGATTTCTATCGGCGAAAACCGATGTTTCAGGGATTGGATGTGACTGGGCTCGCCACGCAGAACCCTGGCCTTACATGGGACCACCTCCAGCGAATCAAGAAGATGACTTCGATGAAGGTGGTTCTCAAGGGAATTGAAACCGCAGAGGACACGAAGCTATGCATCGAATCCGGAATTGATGGAGTCATCGTGTCAAACCACGGTGGGCGCGCAGGCGAAAGCGGTCGAGGGACGATCGAATGTCTGCCGGAGGTAGTTGAGGCCGCAGGAAGCAAGATTCCCGTAATGATCGATGGCGGCTTCCGTCGAGGTACCGATATTTTCAAGGCCTTAGCCCTCGGCGCCACGGGCGTGTGTATAGGTCGCCCTTATATCTGGGCGCTGTCGGCGTTTGGACAGGCAGGCGTAGAACGCGTTATAGACATGTTGCGTCTTGAACTAGAGTTGGTTATGAAGCAATGCGGCGCTCGGTCTATCAGTGAAATCACGCGGGCCTCCGTTGGGTTCCGGGACCAGCGGCTTTGATAGGTAAAGCGGCCCAGCCAGCCGTTTACCCCTCATTTGTGTCTGTTCGACCCAGCGCCGTAGCATCTTGACCCAAGGCGTCAGGATGGGATAAAGTCCAGGAATAGTGTAATCCAATCTTAAAACGCCAAAGGGGAAGAATGATCCAAACCCGTAAGCGACTTTCGTACTGGTTTTTTTCCGTAAGTGGTTTATTTCTAAGTGGTTGCGCAGCAGGTCCTAGTTCTCAACATTTTACAGTCTCGCTTATGCCACCGGCTCCGCAGCAGGCGGTAGCTTCAGCAGTTTCGGACACTCCCGAGGTCACAAGCCCTCAAAAAATCTCCGAAACTCCAATTTTTTTGAATGCCAGCCTACAAGTACCTCCCAGGCCGTCGCAAACAGATGTTCGAATTCGACGCGCCGACGAACGCTTCGCGGTTGGTAAAAGAGCGTATCTGGAGGGCGACCTCTTTACCGCCCGGGCTGAGTTCGACAAGGCAATCGACCTCCTTCTCACTACTCCGGAAAACCTGCCAGATCGCTCCAAGGTGGAACGTAAGCTTGAACAACTGGTGGCGGCGATTCATAAGTACGATGTGAACGGCCTCGGCGCCGGCGACTTCTCCGGCGAAACCGCCTATGACAAGGCTCCGCTCGAAGATATCCTCGAGATGACCTTTCCCGTAGATCCGGAACTGAAGCCTCGGGTGAAAGAACAATTGACAGCGACCGTATCTCAGCTTCCTCTGCAGATGACAGATGCGGTTCTGAGTTACATTAACTATTTCAATTCCGACCGCGGGCGGAAGACCCTGGTTGCAGGCCTCCGAAGAGCTGGTCGCTACAAGCCGCTAATTCAGCGCATTCTCGCCGAAGAACGTGTTCCGCAGGAACTCATCTATCTTGCTCAAGCCGAATCGGGGTTCCTCCCGCGCGCTGTTTCCCATAAGGCTGCCGTGGGTATGTGGCAATTTGTGCAATGGCGCGGACGCCAATATGGCCTGAACCAGACCGCCTATACGGATGACCGGCTTGACCCTGAGAAAGCTACCCGTTCCGCGGCCCGTCATCTTCGAGATCTCTACGAGCATTTTGGCGATTGGTATCTCGCGATCGCGGGATATAACTGTGGCGACGGCTGTGTGGAGAAGGCGGTCCAGCGTACCGGTTACGCGGATTTCTGGGATCTTCGCGCGCGCAACGCCATTCCTAAGGAGACGACAAACTACGTCCCGATTATCGTCGCAATGACGATCATGCACAAAAATGCGAAGGATTACGGTCTGGAGGGTATCGAAATTGATCCTCCCCTGACGTACGAAACTATCCAGCTCGAAGCGCCTACGCATCTGGCTCTGGTCGCTGATATCGCAGATCGCCCGGTTTCCGACATTCGGGAATTGAATCCCTCCCTGCGGACCAGCGTTGCGCCGGCCGGATTTGAGCTACATGTGCCCGAGGCTTCCAAGGAGTCCGTGATTGCCGGCCTGAGAACAATCCCGGCCGAACGTCGCGCTTCGTGGCGAATCCACCGTGTTGGTCCAGGGGATACACTCGAGTCGATCGCGCGCCGTTACAACATGCCGGTAAACAGTATCGCTGCTATCAACAATCAAGCCGATGCCGACGTGGGCGACGCTCTGATCATCCCCACCGCATCCCAAGTCGAGCGCATCAGTAAGGCCTCCTCAAAGAAGTCGGCGAAGCGTCCCGCCAAGAAATCGGCCGACAAAGTAATAGCAAAGGTGGACCCCAAGCGTCCCGACAAGTCCTCCAGCAAGAACGCCAAGACATCGAAAAGCGCTGCCGGGCGCAGGATGGCTTCGGCATACGTCAATGCCAGCCGCCTGAACTAAAAATAGTCGTCACAGAACCTACGGCCCCGCGCATCCAACAATGTGCGGGGTTTTTGTTTTTTCCGGGGCAAATGCTTGCCTCCCTCGCAAAACGAGTTATTCTATGTTGTGTTGTAACGCTGGATAGGAGGCATTTTCGAATGACTGATGTCCGCCTGCTCCCTCGCGAGGCTGATAACGATGACTTCGAGTACGAAGATGAGCA
>DASQLD010000565.1:0-22869 GCA_035630195.1 Bryobacteraceae bacterium | reverse complement strand
AAGGCCGGACTCCCCATTCTCAAAGGCCTCGATCTCCTCGCCGACCGCTTAGTCGATCCCAAGCTGGGTCCGTATGTCAAAGCCGTTCGCGACGACGTACGCCGCGGGTCTCTGCTTTCAGACGCTTTCGACAAGCAATCGATTTTCCCGCCGGTCTATGTGACCACAGTGCTGGCGGGCGAGAAAAGTGGCGCTCTCGCTGAAGTGTTGGAACGGTTCATCACCTACCAGCGCACTGCCCTAGCGATCCGGAAAAAAGTAATTGTTTCTTTGATTTACCCGACATTTCTAGTAGTCCTGGTCGTCGGGCTGATTATCTTCCTTGTGACCTACGTGGTCCCGAATTTCGCCGAGCTCTACGGGAGCATGTCCGCCTCCTTGCCCCCAATGACGCAGATTCTCATCGCTGTGGGCACGACGGCTCGAAATTACATCGTTCTCGGTGTTGTGGGTATCGTGGCGCTGGCGATCGGCTTCCGCTTTTGGTCGCGAGGCGCAGCCGCAAGGCTCAAAATCGACCGAGTCAAATTAGCTGTCCCTGTTTTTGGCGACATTTGGGTGAAATACCAAGTGGCCCAGTTCTCACGGATCCTGAGCACGCTCCTTCAGGGCGGCATCCCGCTGGTTCAGGCGCTGGGCACTGCCTCCGAGTCATTGGGTACCCCGCTGCTGAAGCAAGCGCTCGAAAAAGCTGTCAGAATGGTACGAGAAGGTCAGACGCTCTCCAGTTCCCTCACCGCTACCGGTATATTTCCAGGTCTTTCCATCGACATGATTGAGGTTGGCGAATCTACTGGCGCGCTGCCGGCGATGTTGAACAGCGTGGCCGAATTTTACGAAGACGACGTCAACACACGAATGGCGGCCGCGTTATCCATGATTGAGCCCGCAATCATGATTTTCATGGGCATCTTCGTGGCGTTTGTGTTAATTGCGCTGTATTTGCCGATCTTTTCTCTGGCGGATACTTTCGGAGGTTAATCGATGGCGGCCGAACAAACCAAGCTCAGCCCGGATCAGGAGTCTCAACAGGCGCGAACGCTCGCGTCCCGCTATCGCTGCGAGTATGTGGATTTGCGGGAAGGCAAGATCGATCACGATCTCTTTCATTCGGTTCCCGTCGACCTGATGTTTCGCTACAACTTCGTACCGCTGCATGCGCAGAACGGAACACTGGAAATCGCGCTTGCCGATCCCCGGAACCTGAACCTCATCGACGAGTTGTCGATTGTCTTAAAGAAGAAGCTCCGCGTCAAAGTCGCCACTCTGACGCAGATCTCCGACCTGTTAAAGAAGACCGAGCAGTCCCAGCGTGTCCTCGAAGAAGTCACCGAAGGTTTTGCGCTCGATGTGGTCAGCGAAGAGAACTCGGATGAGACGCTCTCCATCGACAAACTCGCCGCCGCCGACAGCGACATCGCGCCGGTAATCAAGCTGGTGGACACCACGATCTTTAGCGCTCTCGAACGCCGAGCCAGTGACATTCACGTCGAGACACGCGACGGCGAAGTCGCCATAAAGTACCGCATCGACGGCGTTCTCCACTACGCGATGCCCCCCATCGCGAAGGATTGGCATTCGGCGATCATCTCCCGTATCAAGGTAATGAGCGAGCTCGATATTGCTGAGCGCCGCGTCCCTCAGGACGGCCGTTTCCGCGTCCGATATAAGGGCCGTCTTATCGACTTCCGTGTCTCGATCATGCCAACGATTCACGGCGAGGACGCGGTGCTCCGCGTACTTGACAAAGAATCGATGAGCGAGAAGTTCGCCAAGCTGAGTCTCGACGTCGTAGGTTTTTCCGAAGCTGACCAGACCAAGTTCGCCCGTTACATCAAAGAGCCATACGGAATGGTGCTCGTCACTGGGCCTACAGGGTCTGGTAAGACGACTACGCTCTACGCAGCGCTCAGCGAGATCAAGAACGATGAGGACAAGATCATCACGATTGAAGATCCTGTCGAGTATCAGTTGAAGGGAATCACGCAGATTCCGGTCAACGAAAAGAAGGGCCTCACGTTCGCCCGCGGATTGCGCTCCATTCTTCGTCACGATCCTGACAAGATCATGGTCGGTGAAATTCGTGATCAAGAGACCGCTCAGATTGCAATCAACGCGGCGCTTACCGGCCACCTTGTCTTCACGACCGTGCACGCAAACAACGTCTTCGACGTGCTAGGACGTTTTCTGAATATGGGTGTCGAGCCGTACAACTTTGTGGCGGCGCTGAATTGTATTCTCGCGCAGCGGCTGGTCCGTATCATCTGCCCGCACTGCAAAACTCGCGTTTATTATCCCGATGCCTATCTGGTGGAGAGCGGTCTCGATCCCAAGGAATGGCAGGACGTTGCGACCTATGAGGGCGCAGGATGCTTTGAATGCGGAGGTACAGGTTTCCGTGGACGAACCGCGATTCATGAGCTACTTGACCTGAGTGAACGAATTCGCGAAATGATTTTGAACAAGCGGCCGACCTCGGAGCTGAAGCGTCTCGCAAAAGAAGAGGGCATGACCTTCCTGCGTGAATCCGCGATCGACAAAGTGCGCCTGGGAATCTCAACCTTGAAAGAAATCAATAAGGTGACCTTCATCGAAGGCTAGAGTCATGTCTAACGCGCTTTTACGGATAATACAGGACCCGCCGCCCGACTATATCTTCGAGCTTTCTGAGGGCGGCATCGCATATGTACGTCCTGGTACGACGCAGCCTGCGTTCGAGCCGCTCGAAGCCGGAGTTATCGTTCCCTCTCCGATGGCCGATAACGTCCTCAGAGCCGATGCGCTGAGTGACACAGTGCGGGCTCTGGTAGGAACGGCGCCGGGTCGCAAGCGGGGTCGCGCAGTCCTCATACTTCCCGACTTCTGTGCTCGCGTAGTTGTCCTCGAATTCGACTCGCTGCCTACAGACCCCAAGGAACAGCTTGCACTAGTGCGTTTCCGCATGAAGCGCAGCGTCCCGTTCGATTTGGAATCGGCTGCGATCAGTTTTCATTCCCAAACGAGAAAAGGCAAGGGCGTCGAGGTAATTGTTGTTGCTGCCGCGCTTGAGATCGTCGCGCGATACGAAGCGCCGTTTCGCGCTGCCGGCTTGCATCCTGGTCTCGTAACGACATCGGGAATCGCGATGATCGACTTGGAACGCAGGCCCGAGATTTCTGTCCTCGTGAGGATGAGCGGCAGGGTCGTGTCGGTTCTCGTCCTGAACGCGGGCGTTCTCAAACTGGTACGAACGGTCGAACTACCCGAGTTATCACACGAAGAACTGCTCGGGGTGCTCTTCCCCACAATGGCATTTATCGAAGATCATTTCCACTCCAAGCCTGCCCGATTGCTTTTCTGCGGCATCGGTGACGTGGACGGCTGGGAGAGCGAATTGGGAGTGCCAGTGGAAATTCTGCAATCCAGATTTGGGATTCCGACGCAGTACAATGCCGGCCTGCACGGATACTTGCAATCGATGGTCGAAGGCGCAGGAGCCAGCGCAGCATGAAAGTTTCGATCAATCTCGCCAGCGAACCGTTCCGCCGCGACCGTCCGTTAATTGCTGCGTCAGTAGCAGTCGGCGTGATGCTTGCCGGCCTTCTCGGCATGCTTGTTTATTTAGCCGCTTCTGAACGTGACCGCGCAGCCGAGGCGCGTCAGGCAATTGCGCGTACTGAAGCTCAGCTCACAAAAAATTCCCGGGAGCGCGCGCGTTTGGAAGGCGTGCTCCGCCAACAACAGAATGCCGAAGTTCTCGATCGCAGCGTCTTTCTGAATCAGTTGTTATCGCGTAAGGGCGTGAGCTGGACGCGCATTTTCTCGGACCTGGAAAAGATCACTCCGGCTAACGTGCGGTTGATCACGGTCAGGCCCCAAATCAACGCGAATAACGAGTTGCTGCTCGACATGGTTGTCGGATCGCAATCCGCCGAATCAATTCTCAATTTCCTGATGCAGCTAGAAGCTTCAACTGTGTTTGGCAAAACGACGCAGCATACAACCATGCCCCCGTCGCAAACCGATCCGCTGTTCCGAAGCCGTGTGAGTGTGAACTATGCGCAAAAGCTTTAACAAGCTCAAACTGCCGGGGCTACCGCGGAATTTTTCAAAGGATCCCAGATTCGTAGCGCGCGTAGTCCTGGGCATTTTGCTTTTGGCGAATCTGCTCGCGGCGTTCGCGATCTTTCAACCGCTTGGAGGATCCGCCGAAGAACTCGATCGACAATTGAGTTCTCTGCAGGATCAGCTTCAGCGCGATCAGATTCAGTTGCAGCGCATGCGTGCTCTAGTGAACAAAATCGAGCAGGCCCGCGCCAGTGGCGATTCGTTTGTCGATACATACTTCATGGGTCGCCGGACGACCTCTTCTACGATTGGTTCCGAGCTGCTGAAGGCTGCCAAAGACGCCGGCATGAGGCCGAAGGAACACTCGTTCACTTTCGATCCGATTGAAGGTAGCGACACGCTTACGATGATGACAATCGTCGGCAACTACGAAGGAACTTACGGAGATCTGCTGCAATTTGTGAACCGGCTCGATAAATCCTCGCGATTTCTAATTATTGACACCATGTCGGCCGCTCCGGTACAGGGTACGGGCAATCTTGCGATCAGCATCAAGATGAACACGTTTGTGCGTGAGGATGGGCCTGCGGTATGAAGCTCGGCGCTGAACCAAAGAAGCTCGCGGTCCTTATCGCATTGTTAGTCGCCGCGCCAATTGTGTATCTGATGAACTCATCCTCAACTCCAGATGCCTCCCAGTACAGTCCCTCCACCGCGAAGAGCGGAACCGGAACGACCGCGCAACCGCAATCTCCCGTCGCACCGGCCGAATCTCCGGCTGCAACATCCCGCCAAGCTCGACCTGCCGAACGCGAGTTCCGTCCTCGCGTCAGACCCAGGCGTGGTGAGGCGCGTCCCGACCCGACGACGATCGATCCCACCCTGCGACTCGATATTCTCGCCAAGCTGCAGCAGGTGAATGTGGAAGGAAATCATCGAAGCATCTTCGACTTCGGTCAGGCTCCCCCTCCCGAAGCCAAACCGTTGATTGCATCTGCAAAGGGTCCGAAAGTGCCTACGCCATTCGGCCCAGCGCCTCCTCCCGCAGCCGCGCCACCACCTGCTCCCCCGGAGCCGCCAAAAGCGCCGCCGGTGCCTCTGAAGTTCTACGGATATATCAGTCCCGTGAGCCAGCCAAACAAGCGGGCTTTCTTTATAGAGGGGGAAGATATCCACGTCGTACACGAAGGCGATGTCGTAAAGAGCCGCTATAAAATCGTACGTATCGGAGTGAACTCAGTAGTAGTCGAGGACATGCAGTTCAAGAGCCAGCAAACGCTGCCGCTTGAGGAACAAACGACATGAGAACGCGCGCCGTGACACGAAATCGGGAGTCTGGATTCGCTCTTCTATTCGTGTTTTTAATGTCAGCGGTGATTGCCATCAATCTCTACAACCAGTTGCCTCGTGCAGCTTTCGAGTCGCAGCGCGCGAAAGAAGAGATGCTGCAGGAACGCGGCCAGGAATACATTCGCGGCATTCAGTTGTATGTAGCAAAGTGGAGGAGATTCCCCGAGAGTCTGGACGCGCTCGAGAAGACAAATAATCAGCGCTTCCTCCGTAAACGCTACAAAGATCCCATGACCGGCAAAGATGAATGGCGCGCAATCCACGTCAACGGCGCCGGTCAACTCACCGATTCTATCGTTCAGCCACAAGTCGGTACGGAAAAGAAAGAGAATCTAAACAACTTCATCACGGAAATGCCAGCGATTGGAGCGACTGCGGCGCAGGGCGCTGAGGGCGCGCAGAACGCGGCGATGCGCAAACGTCCCAGCGATCAACAAGCTCTGCCGATGCCCGGAAGCACAGGCAACATCCCGGTGGATCCGCAACAGACGGCGACCGGTCCAAATGGTCAACCCATGAACGTCCAGCCTATGCCGGGGCAACCGTATATGCCAGGCCAGCCTCCCGGTCCCGGCCAACCGGCGCAGCCTGGTCAACAAACAAATCCTCAACCCGGCCAGCCGGTCGATCCGAATCAGACCCAATTGTCGCAGCAACAACCTGGACAGCCTCCCCAGCTCGGGCAACCCCAGTTCGGGCAACCCCAGTTCGGCCAATCGCAATTCGGGCAAGTCCAGCCTGGACAGCCGCAGGCAGCCGGTCCCGGATTGCCGTATCCGGTGCCGGCGGCTCCGGGAGTTCCGAATGCTGCTAACCCTGGCCAGCAGCAGGTTCAACCGACGCCGGGACAGAATCCTGGGCTGGCCATGATCAACGACCTCTTGACGAAACCCCGAAGCGCCAACAATATGCAAGTTCCGGGCGCACCGGGCCTGCAAATCGGAGGTGGGATCGCAGGTTTCGCGAGCACGATGGAAGCTCCCAGCATCAAGATTTACAACGAGCGGCAGAAGTACAATGAGTGGGAATTCATTTATGACATGAAGAAGGATAGGCGCCTGGTTGGAGCCGCTGCAGGTGGTAATGCGATGGCCAACCAGAATCAGAATCCGCTTGGCCCTAATCCGATGAACTCCAACCCGATGAATCAGAACGTCCCAAATCCGATGGTTCCAACTCCGATGGGACCGAATCAGCCTTCAAGTCCACGGCCCGGCGGCGGCTTCAATCAAGGCGGCGGCTTCAACCAGGGCGGAGGCTTCAACCAACCGCGCCGGTAGTTCCTCCTCCAACTATGACTCTTGATCAAAAAACAGTCGAACAATACATTGATGGCTTCAACAAGTCCGATCATGATCAGATTTTGGCGTGCCTTACGGACGACGTTGAATGGCTGATGCCCGGCGGCTTTCACTTGACCGGGAAAGAAGCCTTTGGCAAGGAAATCGAGAACCCTGCATTCACCGGACGACCGACCGTCACGATCCAAAGAATGATCGAGAACGATGACATAGTTGTCGCCGCCAAGATCCGGCGGCTGATCACGTATCTCGTCCAGCTCAACGACTGAGCATGGCGAAGATCGTTTTCAAGTCCACGGACGAATACATCTCGGCGCAGCCGGAACCCATTCAAGTTTTGCTGCAAGACGTCCGAAAGGCTATTCGTAAAGCTGTACCCAGCGCCGAGGAAACGATCTCCTACAACATCCCTACCTACAAGCTACACAAGCAGCCGGTGATCTATTTCGCGGGATGGAAGAAGCATTACTCGCTCTATCCAGCCACCGGTCCTCTTATTGCGGAGTTCAAAGAAGCACTGGCCCGGTACAAAATCAGCAGGGGCACCATTCAGTTTTCGTTCACTGAGCCTGTCCCGTCGAAGCTAATCGAAGGCATCGCCAAATTTCGCTTAAAAGAAGTCACGGCCGGGCAGTCACGAAAAACGTCCGCCCCTGACGGTTGATCAACAGCACAGCCTGCCCGCTTCGCTCTAAAGCTTTCTGCAGATCCGCTGTGGTTCGAATAGGCTGCCGATTTGCCTCGATGATCACGTCTCCTGGTTGCACTCCCGCTTCTGCTGCCGCCCCTGAAGGATCGACATCGCGCACAAGCAGACCGCCTACATCGGGCCGCAACCCGAGGTCGCGGGCAATTTCGGGAGTCACCGGCTGCACGGAGATCCCGAGCCGACCGCCTTGTTGCGGCGCGCCGTCACCTCCCTCACTCGGTGCCGTCATTGGCTGCGCCTCACCCAGCTTGACTTTAATCTGCTGCTCCTTACCTTCGCGTAAGAGCGTGATCGTGACTTCGGTGCCCGGCGAGGTCATCGCAATCTTATTGCGAAGCGCATTCGGATTGTTCACGACTTCGTTATCGATCTTCCGAATCACATCTCCTCGCCGTATGCCGGCCTTTATCGCGGCGCCATTTCGGTCCACATCCGAAACCAACACGCCGGCAGTATCCTTAAGCCCTAACGATTCGGCGAGCTCCTCCGTCAACTGTTGCGTGAAAATCCCAAGCTGTCCGCGCTGAACTTTCCCACGCTTTACCAGTTGATCCCGAACCTCTTGCGCCATATTCGATGGAATCGCGAACCCGATGCCGATGTTGCCTCCAGACGGTGACAGAATCTGCGAATTGATTCCAATCAATTCCCCGCGGGTATTCACGAGCGCGCCGCCGGAATTCCCTCGATTGATGGCAGCATCGGTTTGCAGAAAATCCTCAAAACTTCCATCGCTTAAGCCAGTACGTCGACCCTTGGCGCTGATGATCCCGGACGTGACGGTCTGCCCAATCCCGAGCGGGTTTCCGACGGCTAACACCACGTCGCCTACGCGGACCTTATCTGAATCGCCCAACGGCAGAGTTGCGTGCCGCCCACTAGACATCTTCAAGACCGCCAGATCGCTCGGGGGATCGCTTCCGATCAACCGAGCCTTTTGCGTACGGCCTTCGGCAAACTCGACGGTTATCTCCTGGGCCCCGTCGATTACGTGGTGATTCGTAAGGACATAGCCGTCTTCTGACACGATTACACCTGATCCCAGCCCCCTTTGGATCTGATCCCGCGGCGCCTGAGGCCCTCCTCGTCCGAGACCGAAGAATTCGCGCAACATAGGATCGTTAAAGAAAGGGAATTGCTGGGGGGCTCGAACCCTGCGCTCTGACCGGATAGTAACAACAGCAGGCGAGACACGCTCCACGACTTCCGCGAAGGACTGCTGTCCGTTTTGCACGATGGGCGCCGAAACAGCCGGAGAAGAACGTTGAGGTTCTATCGTGCGATTGCAGGATATGAGTGCGGTCGCGACCGCAACGGCAAGGAGTATGCGCATTCAGCCTCCGTTTCAGGGACGCAAAACGATCACGGAATGCAACTTAGGAAATCGGTGTTTTACTGCTCTTGCGACCCGACGCCGCTTCATTCGGCTTCCAGAGAACTTCTTCAGCCCCGAGCTTTACGTTGGACCACCGGCTCCACACAAAAAACGCGTCACTCAGGCGATTGAGATACTGCACAGCAAGAGGCGGCGCGGAATTTTCGCGCGCCAGCGTGACACACAAGCGCTCCGCCCGCCTGCAAATAGTCCGGCAAACATGAAGAATAGAATTAATCTCGCTGCCGCCAGGAAGCACAAATGAGCGCAGCGCCGGCAGACCATCGTTCATCGAGTCGATTTCACGCTCCAGTTGCTCAATATCTTCATTCGTGACCTGCGGCTGCTTTGGATGCACATCCTGAGGCAGCGTCGCAAGAATCGAACCCAAATTGAACAGCTCGTGCTGAACCCTTTTCAGAATCACCGCAAGCGGCGTCAGGGCGAGATCGCGCTCAGCCGCAAAACACGCCATTCCCGTGAACGAATTCAACTCGTCGACTGTTCCGTAGACTTCGATTCTGAGGCTGTCCTTCGGAAACCGCTGCCCACCTACCAGAGAAGTTTCTCCGCCGTCTCCCCGCTTTGTGTAGATACGGTTAATTGCAAGTCGAGGTTCGCTGAAGGGCGCATCGCTCATAGGAAAGCTCGTAACAGCCGGGACTGAACGTCTTTGAGCGAAGTATGCGCGTTGTCCAGTTCGGAAATCTTTTCACGCAGGGTACGGAATAACTGAGTGCGTTCGATCGCGCTCTGAATCACAAGCAGCAATTGCGAGTTATCCCAGGGTTTTTCAAGATACTGGAAGAGACCCACATCGTTGATCGCCTGGATCGCGCTCTGCTTGTCGGCGTGTCCGGTCAGCAGAACGCGAGCCGCTTCCGGTTGCAATTGCTTTGCTTTCCCAAGCAGTTGGATGCCGTTCATCTTCGGCATCAGATAGTCGCTCACGACGACATCTACGGGATGCGTTTCCAGAAACTTAGCAGCTTGTTCCGGATCCGTAAACCCATGAAGGTCGTACTCCGTCTCGAGGCTCAGGAACGCCTTGACGCTCGTAATCACCATCTCTTCGTCGTCGACGATCGCAACGACCGGCTGAACGTTCCCTTTTCCGTTGTGGTCCACTTACGCCTGCTCCTGTGATCTCGGCTGTTGAATCGGAAGTCTCATGAAGAATGTTGTGCCGGAGCCTAATTCCGACTCAAACCAGATCTTTCCGCCGTGTGTATCTTGAATGATTTCGCGAGTCAAAGCCAAACCCAACCCTGTGCCTTCCCCTATCGGCTTTGTCGTAAAGCCTGCCGAAAAGATGCGTTTCCGAACATCGGGCGGAATACCGGCTCCATCGTCGGCGATCGCAATCTCAATGAAATCTCCGTCGGTTTTCGTCTTCACTGTAACTGTGCCGTCACCCTGTATCGCCTGAGCCGCATTCACTACCAGGTTTAGAAATGCCTGGTTTAACAGACCCGGATAACATTCCACTTCGGGCAGCTCTCCAAAGTCGGTCACCACCGAAACTCGTCGGCGAAATACGCAGCCACTTAACTTCAGAGTGTTCAAAAGGATCTCATTAATATCAACTTTGCGGAGATCCCCTTCATTAACGCGTGCAAATGTCTTCAAACTGCGAATGACAGCGTAAATTCGTTCGCAGGCAAGCTTATCGATGTCCGTCAGACTCGCGAGCGTATCAAGAATCACGCCAGCGCGCTGCGGCATCGCTTGACCATCCGTCTGCGACACGGTTACCAGCTTCTTTAGTGTTTCGATCGACCGACGGATTGTCTCGTTGTTGGAAAGAATGGACCCGATAGGGGTATTGATCTCGTGTACGATTCCGGCCGATAAACGGCCCAGGGCGGCCATCTTATGTGCCTCGGCGAGCTTACGCAGGGTAAGTTCCAGTTCTTCGCGAAGCTCTTCGGCAGATGCGTCGGCGCGCGTCTCCACAACAGCAGGATCGCTCATACTATGCCCTCTGCTACCATCCTAACGCTCGACCAGCTGCCGGAACCTTTTGACGAGCATCGCGAAAATCGAGGCCGTGATCTCGGTGTTGTCCGAAAGCAGATCGTAGAAGTCGTCCCGTCCAATCGTTAACACCCGAGTATGCTCGATCGTTTTTGCGGTGACGGACATCGGCTCAGGGTCAAAAAGCGCCCATGAGCCCAATACCTCGTTCTCGTGGGCAACGTGCAACTCGATCCCGTCCCGAGAAATCGAAACCGCGCCTTCGAGAATCACGTGAAGCGCGTCAAGCGTCGTCTCAGGGCCAAGAATAACTTTGCCCGGAGTGTAACGCGCCTCCTTGGCAATTGAAGCGATACGAGACAACTGCTCGGCACTCAAATTCTTCAGCAAATCGACAGCTTCGAGCGCAATCACCTTTTCGATGATGTTCAGTTCCGCCATTAATTTCTCAATCCCTCACCCCATCTCCTCACAGCCCGGCTCTAAGCCAATGTAACCAGCGCCGACTTAGCGACCGTCACCACATCTGTTCCCGCTTTTCGTGCTAATGGCTCAATCTCCGGGCGCAGGTCCCGTAGACCCAACTCAGCCGCCGTAGCAACCGCGCACGCCACAAGCCACGAATCGCCGGATTTTATGAGCTCCCGCAACGCTGCGCGCTGATCCTTTTCCTGGACACCGAAGAGATCGCGTCCCGTCTGCGAAATCCGCGCATCTTCATCGAGCAGCGGCAGTAGAACACGCTTCAACTCGCGTTCCAGAATATTATCCAGGAACTCGATCGCGGCCGTGTATTCATCGGTTTTCTTCCGGTTCAACGCCAGATAAGCAGCGTGCATTTCCTTTGCAGGATACTTCAGGCCCAACAGTCTGAAAAGCCGCTCAAGCGTACTTCGTAGTCGCTCTTCCAGAGTCTGAGCCAGCAATCGCGCTGCCGGTGTTTCTCGGCTTTCCTTGAACGGCGAAAGCGCAGCGGCCATCTCGTAGTAATACTGCGCTTCCTTACCGATGAAACCGGTTAAAGAGTCACGGCCGAAGCTCAGCTTCACATCCTTATCCCGCATCGAGTTAAGGCTCTTCAGCGCCGCTGTACGCACCATCAGATCGGGTTCTTCATATGCCTGAAAGAGAACATCCACCGAACGTTGTGTCGGAATACGTTGCAGAACTCGTGGAATCTGACGACGTACAGCCGACGGACTCGTGGTATCGAGAAGAACATCGCCGAGCGTTCCCACAATGCGCTCGCCATACCCAGCCAACGCATCGATGGCCTTGCCGCGCATCCGAGCCTTGGCCAGCAGCCGCAGAAGCGAATCGAGATAAACCCGGTTTTGCAGCGCCGCCGCCGTCTTGCATGCCTCCCCCGCGACCTCCGGATCCGGATCCTGCAGCAGATTATGTAATGCCCTCGATTCAGCGTCCCCTCTCACGGCGATGGCAATCGCTGCCAGAACACGCCGATTCGTATCCTTCGAAGCGGCCGCTTCTTCGATCCACTCCTTGGTGATCAACGGCTCGGAAGCCTCCGGATGCGCAATCAAAGCAGATAAGGCACTACGGGCCACCAGTTGGTTTGGATGATTGAGAAGCCGCTTGGCCAGATCCGGCGTATCTGACGACACCCAGAGAGCATATTCCACTGCCGGCTTCACAACCGGCGCATCGTCGCCAAAGCGAGACGA
This sequence comes from Bryobacteraceae bacterium, assembly GCA_035630195.1. GTDB lineage: Bacteria > Acidobacteriota > Terriglobia > Bryobacterales > Bryobacteraceae > DASQDN01. The sequence goes on along the minus strand of DASQLD010000565.1, from coordinate 10,425 downwards.
GCGAAGCTCCGCGAGCGCATTCTCGTACAGCGACCGTATCCCTCGCTGCATCGCGAGCTCATACACTTTTCCCCGGACTTCAGGGAAAGTACTATCGACAAGTTTCACCAGCTGCTTTTCGAGCGGATACTTCGAAGCTTCGCCGAGCAGCGAAAGCGCATAGACAGCTTGCCTTGGATTGCTCGATTCGGTCGTCTCCTGGAGCAGCCGCATCGTACCCGCTTCGTTCACGTTGATTCGGAGGCTATCGAGATCCAGCCTGCGAGATGCCAGGCGTTTCCGTACGGTGGCAACGTACTCGTTCTTCGCTCGGATCGATAGAAAGACCCAGACGATCGTATATCCGAACACCACAATCGAGAGCTGCCGCACCGACAAATTCAGTGTCCCCGTCAAGAAGATCAGAAGAAGTCCGCCGACGCCTCGGGAGAAGCGATCGACAAAGATATCGGTAAACGCTTTTGTTCGATTGCGCAGTTCAATCGGGAGAGGAAGATAGAGCAGCTCCATTCCCGTCTTATTAAACGAATACCGTGTCGCGGCTTCGGTCAGGCGCGTGGCTCCGGTTGACACGACGCCCGGCGACAGATACGTGCCGACCGACGCCCCCGCGATCGCCACCGGCATGATTTGTAATGCGCCGCCTACACCAAATCGGCTCACGACAAATGCCGTTAAAAAAAATTGCAGAACGAAAGTTATGAGGTTGAGCCAGATCCCATAGAAGTTGCCAAGGAAGGCGACCAGCTCCCTTTGATTGGTGTAGGCTTGCTTGGCCATCGCGTTGAACTGAAACTCCACCGTCACATCGACGATGTAGGTCAGCGCGATAATCCCCATGATTACTTGCAGGTGTCGAACGCGCCCGATAGCGCCCGTCAATTCTTTTATCGAGAATTCCTCTTCTTTTTCTGCGCCCTTGGCCTGGGAGAGCGACACGCCCTTCTGCAGAGTGACGCCCAGAAACGCTCCGTAGGCGAGTAGCACAAATCCCGCGCTTGCGAGTAGCAGATTGCGCGTTCCGATATAGTGCACCATAACGTTTGTAAAGGAACCACCGACCGCCGCGCCAATTACCGCGCTCACTCCTAACAGTCCATACAATCGCTTTGCTTCGCGAGTCGTGAAGACATTTGCCGCAACCAGCCAACCCTGCGACACGAGCGTTATGCTGAACAGGCTCACAAACGCGTTGAACAGATATATCATCCATGGCCAGTTATAAGTAAGCAGGTGCCAGATCAGCACCAGTGTGCCGATCATGCCAAACGTACAAACATTCACGGCGGTCTTCAGAGAGGAATGAATAGCGAGCTTTGTGTAAAAGTACGCCATCACTCCACCGGCGGCGGCGATGACGATATATAAGTATGGAAGTTCGTCGATGTCGAACTTGTTCAGGAACATCCCCCGCGAAACGGGCTTCAAAATGTAGTAGGCGAGCAGAACCAGGAGCAGGTAAAGCGCCATGAACGTAGTGCGCAATGCCTCCCCTTCACGGACATCGAAGGTTCTACTCCAGAACTCGCGAAGTCTACCCAATTGTCACAAACCTCCCAAAGCCGCCCCAGCCGTCCGGGCTCCGCAGAATGAGACGCCTTTCATCAACAAATCAAGACACTTGGACGCAGCCTTCGCGCGTGTGCCAGTCATTATCACTCTAACGCGTAGAAGCCTTGCGCGCTACAGTAATGCTATGTGGCAGGAGCGCGTACGGCGCTACATCCTACCCGGCAGTACCGAGCAGGATCCAGGATTTCGCCATGAAATTCAACGCCTCAGCCACATTGGACTGAGAGTCGTCGGGGGTGTAGGAGTAGCAGTTGCGGCATTCATGACCGCTGCCCACGTACTCCTTGATCCAAGCTATGAAATGCTGTCGACACGCGCCGCGATGTTGGGCAGCATTCTCATTGTGGGCGGTTCCACCCTGCTGGCCGCCAGAGTGAAAGCCCTATACGTCCACGCGCGTCTGATTGCCAGTGTTTCCGCTCTGATCATCGCTGCGATCATAACGTGGACGCTGTTGCTCCTCACACAATACGATCCCACCGCGGATGATTCCATTTCGGGCAATATTACGCTCGTGATGCTCGTCGTAGCGACTGCGATTCCGTTCCGTCCCACAGATATGCTCGTTTTCGGGTTTGCGGTGGAATCGATCTACGTGTCGCTGGCGGTGCTCGCCCAGCATGTTTACAACACCGGGCGAGGGGTCGATCCGATCGTGGTGCTTTACATTTTTATGTTGACATGCGTCGCCGCGGTGTTAAGCGCTGTCGTATACGAACAGCGACGGTCGACTTACGAGTGGCACTGTCGCACTCTGGAGACCGCCGAGAAGCTTAGGAACGCCGAAGCTCGAAACCTTTTGTCAGAGAATGCCGCATCCGTCGGCCGCTTGGCTGCCGCGCTCAGTCATGAACTCAACTCACCCATTGGAGCGCTCGTAAGTGGTGTCGATACTTTGCTGTTGTTGGCCTCGCGGCAATCGCATTCTGCTCCGGCAGAACAGCAACGCCTGCTTGTTCTTCAAAACGAACTGAGGAAATCAATCAAGTTATCCACCGACCGGCTGCGCGACACTGTAGCGCGAATGCAGCGCTTCTCAAACCTAGATGCCGCTGAAACGCAGGCGGCAAACGTCAATGAGCTGTTAACGGATGTGGCGGCGCTGCTCGAGCCCAAATACGACGGCAAAGTGAAGGTGGAACTGGATCTACAGGAACTTCCGCCTCTGGTTTGCCGGCCTCAGCAACTAAGCGCGGTGTTCTCAAATCTTATCGGGAACGCCATCGACGCCACTGACGGCGCAGGTCGAGTCGCCGTATCCTCACGAAAGGCCGACTCGACGTTGGTACTGTCCTTCTCCGACGATGGCCAGGGACTGGCGTCGGCCGAGCTTAAAACAATCTTCGACCCCGGCTTCAAAGTGGTCCACGGGCGTGTTTCGACTGGCAATTGGAGCATGTTCAGCTCGCGCCAAATCGTCAGGGAACACGGCGGGGAAATTCAAATCCAAAGCGAGCGTGGGAAAGGCACCTGTGTAAAAGTCGTCCTGCCCTTGATCTCCGGTGAGTCGCCTCGCGCTTAATTCGTAAGAAATCCTACAAAAACGTCAGGCGCGCTACTGTGTCATGGCCCCAATCGTCGGCTTCACGCTATGATTAGGATAAGAGCGTCAGAACGCCCCGCACGGCACTATCTCCACGCATGTCTGAACAAAACGACCCCAAGCTCGGGATCAACAGTTGGCTCGAAGAAGAGCTCTATCAGACGTATCTCCATGATCGGAAGAACGTTGATGAAAGTTGGAAGGACGTCTTTGAAGGCAACGGTCATGCCGCGTCGCCCGCTCCGGCAAAGAACGGACGAGCGCCGGTAGCGACCGCTCCCAAAACCGCTGCGCCCACCATTTCCGCGGGCGCCAATGAAGACCTCACACCTATGCGCGGGGTTGCGGCCAAAATTGCCGAGAACATGGCCGTGAGCCTTACGGTCCCCACGGCAACGTCCCAACGCATTGTCCAGGTTCGAGTTCTCGACGAAAATCGTCAGCTCATTAATCAGCACCGGGCCATCATCGGTAAGAGCAAAGTCTCGTACACCCACATTGTCGGGTGGGCCATCCTCAGAGCTCTCGAAGGACTTCATCAGTTGAACGACGCCTATACCGAGCAGGATGGCCAGCCGTTCCGCATCGTTCGCAAGCAGGTCAATTTCGGCCTTGCCGTCGACGTGAAGGGCAAGGATGGCACGTCCTCGCTCATGGTCCCGAATATCAAGAACGCTGGCGCCCTAACTTTCAATCAGTATCTTGCGGCATTCGATGACATAGTCGCGCGCGCCCGGACCAGCAAACTGATGCCCGCCGATTTTCAGGGCACCACGATCTCTCTGACGAATCCGGGTACTGTCGGGACTTTCGGATCGGTACCGCGCCTCATGGCCGGACAGGGCGCAATCATCGCGACTGGCGCTATGGACTATCCGGCAGAGTATGCCGGAACCCCCACTGAAACGCGAGCGCAATTGGGAATCAGCAAGGTGATGATGGTCACTTGTACTTACGATCACCGCATCATCCAAGGGGCTGATTCAGGTCGTTTTCTTGGACGTTTCCACGCGCTTCTCAACGGCTCCGACAACTTCTACGAGAACATCTTCGAAGAATTAGGCATGTCGTATCGGCCCGTCAAGCTTCAGGAAGAAGCTCCATCGGCGGCGGTCGCGACAACCCCTGTGCCCGTTGGCGATCCACACAAAGAAGCCGCTGTCGCGCACCTTATTAACGCGTACCGTGTTCGTGGTCACCTGATCGCGAATCTCGATCCTCTTGGCAGCACTCGTCCGATGCACCCGGATCTCGATCCAGCCACGCACGGTCTCACGATGTGGGATCTCGACCGGCGTGTCGTGACGGAAGGCAATCGCCTTTTACGCGAAGTCCTCGAAGACCTGCGGCAGACCTATTCAGCCAGCGTTGGACCCGAATACATGTACATTCCAGTACCGGAGCAGAAAAACTGGCTTCGGGATCGCATGGAATCCACCAGGAATCAGTCGCCTCTCGACATTCGGGCGCGCCTGCAGATCCTCGATCGCCTGATTGAGGCCGAAACGTTCGAACAATTTCTGCACACTCGATTCATTGGCAAGAAGCGATTCTCCCTCGAAGGGGGCGATTCGACCATAGCCGCGCTGGACGAGATCGCTGAGCGTGCCGCCGCTGATGGTGTGAAAGAAATTGCAATTGGCATGGCTCACCGAGGCCGCTTGAACGTGCTTGCCAATATCATCGGTAAGCCCATCCATCAGGTTTTCGCCGAATTCGAGGAAGCGGCCAATTCATCATCGAACGCCTACGGATCGGGCGACGTGAAGTATCACCTTGGGGCCTCGGGAAAACGCACAACGTCGCAAGGTCACACCATTGATATGTCGGTGGCATTCAACCCCAGCCACCTTGAAGCGGTCGATCCCGTAGTGCAGGGAATTGTACGTGCGCGTCAGGACAATATGGGTGATACCGATCGGAAACAGGTACTCCCCGTCTTGATCCACGGTGACGCAGCGTTTGCCGGCCAAGGCGTGGTCCCCGAGACTTTGAATCTATCGCGTCTCGAAGGCTACTCAACAGGCGGCACGATTCACATCGTTATTAACAATCAGATTGGTTTCACGACGCCGCCCGAGGAAGCCCGCTCCGGCCACTACGCCACCGATATTGCGCGCGCAGTACAATCGCCTATCTGGCACGTTAACGGCGACGATCCGGAAGCTGTCGTCCGGGTTGCCCAGATGGCGTACGACTTCCGCCAGGAGTTTAAGAAGGACGTCGTTATTGATATCGTCTGCTACCGCCGGCATGGGCACAACGAGGGTGACGATCCTACGTACACTCAGCCATTGATGTATCAAAAGGTCAAACAGCAACCCACAGTTCTTACACAGTATTCTCAGCGTCTCATTCGCGAGAAAGTCCTGGCGCAGCCCAGTTACGAAGAACGGAAGAAAGCCTACATTGCGAGGTTGTCCGAAGGGTACGATACCGCAAAGAAAAACGCTGAGGCGTACGAGCTACAGGATGCGCCGCCGGTGCCGCCTTCAGTGGGTGTCGCGCCTACAGCCATTCGCCCCGAATTGGCCTCAGCAGTCATCGAAGGACTCATCTCCGTTCCTGATGGATTCCACCTTCATCCCAAACTGAAAGCCATGATGGACAAAAGGCGCGAGGCACTGGCTGGCGCGCCTATGGATTGGGCTTTTGGCGAAGCGATGGCCTTCGGAAGTCTATTGCTCGAGGGTAATGCGGTACGACTCAGTGGTCAGGATGTTGGCCGCGGCACGTTCAGTCAGCGCCATCTCGAGCTTTACGACTTCGAAAACGGCGACAAATACGTCCCCCTGATGAATCTCTCGCCGCAACAGGCGAACTTCGGCGTCTGGGACAGCTCGCTAAGTGAGTTCGCTGTTATGGGCTTCGAGTTTGGCATCAGTCTCGTCGAGCCGGACGCGCTCGTCCTCTGGGAAGGTCAGTTCGGCGACTTCGTCAATGGTGCGCAGATCATCATTGATCAGTTCCTATCGTGCGCGGAGACTAAGTGGGGACAGCCCTCCGGACTTGTTCTGCTGTTGCCGCACGGCTACGAAGGCCAAGGTCCCGAGCACTCCAGCGCACGCATCGAACGATTTCTCCAGCTCTGCGCCGAAAACAACATGCAGGTGGGCAATTGCACTACGCCGGCCCAATACTTCCATGTGTTACGTCGCCAGATGCGCGGCGGAGGCGCCGGCAAACCGGTTCGCAAGCCGCTGATTCTGTTTACTCCCAAGAGTCTCCTGCGTGCGGCCAAAGCAATCTCGACTCTCGCCGATTTCACGTCGGGGGGATTCCAGGAAGTAATCGACGATTCCTTCGTGAAGCCACAGAACGTTTCCCGGATTCTGTTCTGTTCCGGCAAAGTTTATTACGATCTGGTGGCCGGTCGCGAACAGCGCAAAGTAGAGAACGTTGCGATCGTACGGACGGAAATGATGTATCCGTTCCCGCAAGAGCAAATCGAAGCCGTTCTTAAGAAGTTCCCCAACAATGCGGAAGTCTACTGGGTCCAGGAGGAGCCGCGGAACATGGGTCCATGGCGCTTCATGCAGGAAAACATGCAGCCCTTATTAGACTCATCGGATCGGTCCATAAACTACGCCGGACGTCCCGAAAGCGCGAGCCCGGCAGCCGGTACTACGAAACGTCACGAGCAGGAGCAGGCCGATCTCGTTAGCGACTCGTTTGATCCGCGCCCGGTCACTCGTAAGCCCAGACGTGTTCGCATTGTGGCGAAGAAATCCGCCAAAAAATAGGCTTGGCTACGAGCTCTTTGGAATCGTCGACAACACTCGAACGAGATCCGCTTTTGATACCGGCTTAGTGATGTAGTTCGACATACCCGCTTCGATACAACGCTGCTCGTCGCCTTGCATTGCATGAGCAGTGACTGCGATGATCGGGGCGGATTGATGAATAAGTCCGCCTTTGAGGATGGCCGTAGTAGCCTCATAGCCATCCATAACAGGCATCTGACAATCCATGAGGATCGCGGCGTAAGTATTGGTTCTGCAGCGTTCCACCGCAATCTCACCGTTCTCGGCGATGTCGACCGAATATCCCAAACGCTCTAGAGATCTGCTTATGACGAGCTGATTGATCCGATTGTCCTCGGCAACCAATATCCGAGCCGGGAAGGCGTTACGTCCAACGGGCACAGGCGAGGTACTTTCCCGCGATGATTTTTCATCAGAGGAAGCGATCTTGAATGGGATCTCCACGCGAAAACAGGACCCCTGTCTCGCGACGCTGGAGAAAGTGAGTGATCCATGCATCAAGTCGACCAACGACTTAGCGATCGACAGGCCTAGTCCCGTACCCCCATGGCGACGGCTCGGGGAGCTGTCCACCTGGCTGAACTTGCCGAACAAATGCTTTTGTTTGTCCATCGGAATACCGATGCCGGTATCCCGTACCTTGACGCGCAACAGCGCGGTATCGGATGACGAAATCTCGGCGCTTAACTCGACGACCACACCTCCCACATCGGTGAACTTCAACGCGTTCGAGATCAGGTTTGTCACTACTTGCCTGAGTCGAATCTCGTCTCCTAGAAGGCACTGCGGAACATCGGAGCAAAGCATCTCCAATTTCAGACCCTTGTCGCGCGCAACACCTTCAAATAGCCGAACCACACCCGTCAGACACATGCGAGGATCGAACGGAGTCTCAAAAACCTTCATGCGCTTCGCCTCGATCTTGGAAAGATCCAGAACGTCTTTGAGAATGGCTAGCAACGCGGCCGATGAGTCCCGTGCAATTCGGATATCGTCTCGCTGCTGCTCTGTTATTGGCCCGTCCAGCACTAAATCAAGCATGCCGAGAATTCCATTCATGGGCGTGCGGATCTCGTGGCTCATATTGGCCAGGAACTCGGACTTAGCTCCATTGGCCCGCCGGGCCTGGCTTGCCGCCCGTTGCGCGCGCAAGACTTGCCACGCCAGCAACGTCAGAGCGATCAGACTACCCGCAAGCCCCCATTGAAGGTAGGTTCGCCTCTTCTGGGAGTTTCGCAGTTCAAAGATGGAACGAGTCTCGTTGGCCGAAAAGGATGCCCATCGGTCAAGCGCGGCAGTCATCGTACCGTCGGCGGCCATGTCATCAAGAGCGGAACGGAGTTCGTCAGCCGCGATCCGCGCGTTCCGCCGCGCTGCGATACTGACCGGACTGGTAGCCCCGTGAACTAATTGAACATGAAGCGGAACACCGAAGCATTCGGCAGGTCTGTCGAGGAGCAGCATGCTGAGATAGGACGCTTCGTCAAATCCAGCCGCCACCGAACCGCGGCACACACTTCGGAGCACATCTGGCCGGGATGTTCCTGTCCGCAGAACGGCGTAAGGCAAATGTTGGCGAGCCACCGATTTAGCAACCGGGTAGCCTGTAATTGCAACTTCCTTTCCGGTGATGTCCGCCGGGCTATTTACTGCGCTTCGTTTTCTCGAAACCAGTGCGAAGGAGGCCGCCATCCACGGTTTTGTGAGATGGTAACGTTTCTCCCTCTCCGTGGACGGGGCCACCGCCGGCCAAATATCGACCAGGTCCTTCGTGAGGGCCGTATCTGGACTGGTGCCTTGAATTAGTACCCACTCCAAACGTATACCCCGGCGCTTAGCTGCTTCGTTCAGGAGAGCAACCGCTAGTCCGCCCGGCTCGCCGTTCGGTCCGATTTCGGACAGCGGAGGAGAACCATCGTAAGCTGCCCGGAAGATGCGACCACCATGCGCTCGCCGCGAGCGGCCATTCGGTACGCACAGTGCCACTGCTGCGATGCAGACCGCTGCCGCAAGCACAAATACTGGTATCCGATCGCGCAAAGTGTCAGAGTGACCTCCCACACCTTATCGACCCTCTCCTTCAAGGCAAGAGGAAATCTTCCGGAACGCGATTGAACCTATTCAACAAACAAGAGTGCTCGTTGTTGCGTCCGCGTACCTTGCGCCGTCACAACGATCTCGTGTTCGCCAGTTGGAACCTCCGGCACTTCTATGTTGATCTGATACAGTCCAGGACTGACAAGGCCGGCATACAGCACCTTTGCCGAACGACCGGCTATTGTTACGGTTGGAGTGGCTATCGCGAGGGGTGCTTCAAGGATGCGGCCCTCCGGATAGGCGGGAGTCGTTACTCCCAGTCCGGTGGCGTAGAGCGAGATCGCGTCACCTGCCCTGGCTCCGCGTGTCGACGAACCCGAAAATGTGCCGTCCGGCGCCACTAAAGTCCCGTCGGTCAACGTCGCCGCCGCGAGTCGTGCAACCGGAGCCGGCATCATGAAAAGCCCAGGAGCCCGTAATCGCCGAAGAGTCACTTCAAACAAAGTCCGCCGTCCATTGTTGTCTACTTCGATGGGTACAGAGCCCACCGTTGTGTCCTCAGGCGCCAGCGCGTTGATTTGGGTCGGACTCACATAGTACACATACGCCGGTTTCCCATTCACCAGTACACGTACGCCATCAAGGCTGGTAGGCAGACGATCTCCATTGAAGTCGGCGCTGGTCCAGGTACGGGTGGTAGACGATAGGTTGACCCCTCTGACGGTGAACCATGACCCCGACGAAATTCCGGTGAGAAAGCTGGCTGCATTCACGACTCCACCTTCTGCAATGGCTGGTCGAAGCGGATCCCCTGCCATCTGACGAATCACGACAGTGTGGCCGGCAATCGTCAGTGAGGCTCGGCGTTCTGAGCTTGTATTGTTCTCGGCGTGGGTTAATGTGACAAAATCTCCTCCACGGTCCAGAACGGAAAGCCACGGAGTCGTGTTCGTTATCTGCCATTCGGCTTTGCCCGCCGACCGCACAGAAATGCTGACCAGCCCGCGCCCGCTTGAGACTGTCGTTTCCGCCGGACTCACCACGAAATCCGACAACCGAATTGCGCGCGGATCGGCCTGAATTACTTGGAGCGTGTATTCCCCAACCGTGAGCGAACCCGTACGCGGACCAGGTCCGGGGTTGGCTTCCACGGAATAGAGAACGACGTCATGCTCATTGCCGGAGGTTTGAGTCTCAACTTTGATCCATGGACTCGCGGAAGATACCTGCCAGGCACAGGGCTCCGACGTCGGAACAACCTCGAACGCATACACGCCCGCGCTCGCCCCGACATTCGAGCGGAACGGCCTCGGAACGATCCGGCATGCTCTGTCAAAGCTGATCGATCCTTGACGAACCCACCCCGTGGTCGCCCCGCTGCGGTCCACGGCCATGGTGTAGATCTCCTGCGGCCGGTTCACTGAGGGAAGGAATGCGAATCCCACCCAGACGGCGACTTCCGTATCCGAAATCGCGGCGACCGAGGGATAACCCGCTCCGCAACGGGAA
>DASQLD010000564.1:0-5730 GCA_035630195.1 Bryobacteraceae bacterium | reverse complement strand
AAGCTCCGCATGCAGAAGTCGATCAGTCGGTCTCCGCTGGTTCAGCAGATCGCTGTCGAGATCGCGGAAAACATCAAGCGTGAGACGCAGGAACTGGACGACCTTGTCGATCTAGGGAACGCCGAAATAGAAGAGGGCAGTCCCGCTGACCGCAAGCGCAGGGAAGAGGCGAAGCAACTATTCGCCGATGTCTCCGCATTCTATAAGAAGCAGCAGCAGTTGATGGAAAAGGCGAGCGCTGTAACCCCCACGAACAAGAAACTCCGTAAGAAGGCTGTGATGAAGTACAGCCGGGCTCGCGTGGAGACGTCGCGATCGATTCGCGCCATTCCGTTCCTGGGCAGCCGCTGGAAGCAGTTCGCCAAGGAGCTGGAGCGCGCCGCCGATGAACTCGCTCAACTCGAAGCCGAATTAAAGCGTATCGATGACCATGCCGATCCGGCCCGCGTTCGCGAGTTGAAGCGAGAAGCGCGAAAGCGTGAGTTGATGGCTGGCGCCAGCTTATCGGACCTTCGCCATACTTTACTCGTTATCCGACACGGCGAAATCGAGGCTGAGAAGGCCAAGAAGGACCTCGTCGAGGCTAACCTGCGCCTTGTGGTATCGGTAGCAAAGAAATACGTTAACCGTGGATTGCACCTTCTGGACCTGATCCAGGAAGGGAATATCGGTCTGATGCGCGCGGCCGATAAATTCGAATACCGGCGCGGCTATAAGTTTTCGACCTACGCTACGTGGTGGATTCGCCAGGCGATTACGCGTGCGATTGCCGATCAATCCCGCACGATCCGAATCCCGGTTCATATGAACGAAAGCATGAACAAGTTCCTTCGGGCTACTCGTGAGCTTGAAAAGGAATTAGGTCGTGCCCCGACGAACGACGAAATCAGTCGCCGGATGGATATTCCGGTGGAAAAAGTTCAGAAGCTGAAGACCATATCGCGCGATCCCGTATCCTTGGAGACCCCGGTCGGACGCGATGGTGAGTCAGCGCTTGGCGACCTCATTGAGGATCGCTGGGTCGGCTCGCCGGTTGATGCCGTTATCGACTCGAATGTACGGGACGAGACTGCAAATATCCTGAAGACCCTCTCACCGAAAGAAGAGAAGGTGATCCGCCTCCGTTTCGGGATCGGTTGCGAGCGGGAACATACGCTCGAAGAGATCGGCCAGGAGTTCGACGTCACCCGCGAGAGAATTCGACAAATCGAAGCAAAGGCGCTTCGCCAGCTTCGTTCGCCGGAGCGCGCTCGGCATCTGCGAGCGCTTCTGGCAGCACGATAGTTCTACCATTGCGCTTCTCCTTCCTGAAGGCCGGGACTTACCTCCCGGCCTTTTTTGCGGCCATCCGGTTTGCTATCCCTCCTCCTTGCCCAACGCGGTAACGGTGAACAAAAGCATCACGCCCGGAAACGGTGGCATCCACATAAATGTAGCTACGTGGATAGATTCGTGGATAGATTCAAGGAGAGCGCATGGAACGACTCAATATCGGACTAACAGATCAACAGCGGAAGGGCATCGTTGAGAGCCTGAACAAGCTGCTCGCGGATGAGCATGTAATCTATATCAAAACTCGTAACTTTCACTGGAACGTGGTCGGACCCAGGTTTCATGACCTTCACATCTTCCTCGAAAAACAATATGAACAGCTCGCCGCCATCATCGATGAAGTAGCAGAGAATGCTCGGATGTTCGGCGGAACAGCAGCCGGCTCAATGAAAGAATTCCTGAAACTAACTCGTCTTGAGGAGAACAGCGGCAATGTCCCGGATGAGAACGGCATTCTTCAGAGCCTGATCGATGATCACGAGTCCATCATTCGAACATTGCGCGAGGACATCGAGCACGCCGACGAAGACTTAAAGGCTGCCGATGCGGCTGACTTTTCAACTTCCGTTCTCGAACAGCACAATAAGATGGCCTGGATGCTTCGCTCATTCCTCCCCACTTCTGGCCTCGCCACTTCCGGAGGCAAGAAGCGGGACGTCGAGACGAAGACCGAGTCTGACAAGACGCTGGCGGGGAGCCACCGCTAGCATTTCCCGCACCGTCTTCTTGTGAACCGGATGGCGAAGATTGCTATCGAGGTCGCCGAGGGGCTCCAGCACAAAGGGGCGCAGTTCGATACCGGGATGTGGGATCTGTAGCTTCGCCGCGTGCACAACCGAGCGCCCGTGCAATAGGATATCGATATCAATGTTGCGCGGGCCTTTCGGTATTAAGCGCTTTCTGCCCATCTCCCGCTCTATGCTCTGAACGCGCGTCAGCAGACGCATGGGCATCAGTGTCGTTTCCGCCTCTACGACGCAATTCAAAAAGTCGGCTTGTTGTGTGTAGTCGAGGGCCGCGGTTTCATAAACCGGCGAGATCCGAGTGATGCGCAAATCTGGCCGGTGAAGTTTTTGGATGGCGGTTCTTAATGCCGCTTCCCGGTCACCAAGGTTCGATCCGAGCCCCAGATAGATCTTCTTGCTGCTCAGAACAATCCTTGCTGCCAGGTGTTGCGAGTTCGCTTGGATATTCCGAAGTACTCATAAGCACGATCCGTTGCGACCCGCCCGCGAGGTGTGCGGTCTAGAAAGCCGAGTTGCATCAGATAGGGCTCATACACTTCCTCAATAGTGGAAGCTTCCTCATCGATCGAAGCGGAAATGGTGTTCAGACCGACAGGACCGCCGGAATATTTGTCCAGCACCGTCATCATGATCTTCTGATCAATCTCGTCCAAACCGTACCGGTCGACTTCAAGCATGTCCAACGCGGTAAGCGCTTCTTTCAAGCTGACGTGCCCCTCCGACCGTACCTGAGCGTAGTCGCGTACGCGCCGTAACAATCTGTTAGCGATGCGCGGCGTCCCTCGGCTTCGGCGCGCGATCTCCTCGCCGGCGTCTTCATCGATCGAAACGTTAACTACCTTGGCTGAACGGAGCACGATGTGCTTCAACTCACCGACGTCGTAAGGATTCAGCCTCAAGACAAGCCCGAATCGGGCCCGAAGAGGCGCCGCCAGCAGACCTTGTCGTGTCGTTGCTCCCACAGCCGTGAAGCGCTTGAGCGGCATCTTATGCGTGCGCGCTCCTGGCCCCGCTCCGATGACGAGATCTACGTGATAATCCTCCAGCGCAGAATAGAGGATCTCTTCGATGTCAGGCATCAGACGGTGGATCTCGTCAATGAAGAACACTTGCCGCTCTGTGACCGTGGTCAGGATGCCTGTCAGGTCGAGTTTCTTTTGGAGAATCGGACCGGAGGTCTGCTGAAAGGAGACGCCAAGCTCGTTCGCAATGATCGTCGCCAGCGTGGTCTTCCCCAGACCAGGAGGGCCATAGAGCAACACATGGTCAAGCGCTTCCCCACGGAGCCGGGCAGCCTCAATAGCAATCGCTAGGTTTTCCTTCAACTTCGGCTGGCCGGTGAAGTCGGCCAAGCGTTGCGGACGGAGAGCGGCCTCGAACTGCCGCTCGTCCTCACGAGCAGCCGCCGATACGATCCCCTTCTCGCGCATTCACGTACAGTTTAGCGGACCAGTTCGAGAGACTTCCGGAAAAGCGGCTCGAATCCTGACTCGGCTCCGCTCGCAACGGCTTTGCGAATGGCCGTCTCCGCGGCCGGACGATTACAGCCGAGGTTCATCAAGGCGGAGAGAACGTCAAATTCGACATCACTGAAGGGCGCCGTCTTTTCCGTCGAAACAGGAGTTTCGGAGCCCTTCACGAGCTCGACTTTGTCTCGCAACTCCAGCACAATGCGTTCGGCCGTCTTCTTCCCGATGCCAGGTACCCGCGTCAATCGCTGGACATCGCCCGATCGTATGGCGTTCGTCAGATCGGCGGCAGCCAGCCCGGAGAGAACAGTAATTGCCAGCTTCGGCCCAATACCGCTCACGCCAATCAGTTTTTCGAACAACATCTTCTCCTCTGCGGTCAAGAAACCGAAAAGGGCGATGGCGTCCTCGCGAACATGCGTGTGGACCCGTAGCGTAATCTCATTCCCGGTCTCCGGAAGGGCTGAGTACGTGGAGATCGGTATGGCAACGTCGTATCCCACACCTTGAACATCCACGATGATCTGGTTGGGACGTTTCTCGAGCAAAGAGCCGCGAAGGCTGGCAATCATACGGCGTTCATTATCGCAGGCAACCATCGTGGGGCGGCTTTGCAACCAGAGGCCGATTCCAATCGGCCTCTGGTTGATCGCAGTCCTAGAATGAAGGATCATGTCCAGGCGCAGATTCTTCGTCCCGCATATTCGTGACGGACATGCAGAGATGGAAGGCGATGACGCCCGCCATCTTACCCAGGTCCTGCGTGTCGAAGCAGGACAACTGTTCGAAATCTCGGACAATCGGTCTGTCTATCTGGCCGAAATTGAATCGACCCGCAAATCCCAGGTAAAATTCCGGGTCCTCGAGCAACTTCCTGACCCTCCGCAGGAAACCCCGGTTCATCTCATCGCAGCGCTGTTCAAGTTCGATCGCTTGGAGATGATGCTTGAAAAGGCCACTGAGCTTGGCGTGACGTCAGTACACTTCGTTCGGGCCGAGAGGAGCGACAAGGGCCTCGAAAAAGCCGGGGAGAAACGCATCGAACGATGGAGACGTATCGTTCTTGAGGCCAGTCAGCAATCGAGGCGGCTCCGTTTACCGGAGCTACACGAGCCCGTGAAATTGCGCGATGCGTTAGGCCTTCCAGCCTCCCGTCGACTCTTCCTCGATGAAGACAGAAGTGGCGTGTCAGTGCTCGAGTCCATCGGGGAAGGAGTTCAATCCGTGGCCTTGATGGTAGGCCCGGAAGGCGGTTGGGCGGACCACGAACGTCAGGTCGCGCGCGAGGCAGGCTGGACGTCCGTATCGCTCGGGGATCGCATCTTGAGAGCGGAAACAGCGGCCATCACGGCGCTAGCCGTCGTGAACGCGGCGTTGCGGCGCTGATTCCGTCCGGCACGGTATCATAAAGGGAGTAGCACTAGCACGCTCCGCTATCCCGAAGTGATCACACAAGAATTGTATCTACAAGAAACTAAGATGCTTGCGTTCGGACTAACGTTCGAAGATTTGTACAGCCGTGATGGACTTGTACGCCTGGACTCGATTTTTATCGACCATCTCGGCCAAGCCGATCCCGCTCTCTGTGAGCGTCTGCTCGCTGCCCGAGGCAATCCGGAATCTCTTGAACGCAAACAGCATTCCGAGCTCATCATCGAAGTTTCGCCCTACGTAGACGATTTTGTAGGCGAGTTGTTCAAGATCACCAACGAATTGCGAGCGCTCCAACAACGGCACTCAGTTCTGGCTCCATTGTTCGCCCTGAAGCGAAAATTCATTCAGAAGCGTGCAGCGAGTGGAATGACCGTCGAAAAAGCCACGGCGATGGACGGTCGGAAAATCGCTGCCCGGCTCGAGACCGTGCTCGGTGAACCCCTCACCGAACACACCTACTTCGAACACGTCTCTCGGTGGTTGGAAGACGAAACGGCGCATGCCGAGCAGTTGCAATTGGCATCCCAGTACGCGGCATGGGCCGCCATCTCTCCCGCCGGACGCGAGAAGCACCGCCACGATGTGCTGTTCAAGCTTCCTCAGAAGCTGGATCAGGTTCATCTGATTCACGTCGATACCGTTCACATCGAAGGCACTGACGCGTTCCGCCTGCATCCTTCGCATTGGCGGAATCGCGAGGGGTTTGACCTGACAGATCCCGGCGCCGATCTCGCCGGCGCAATCGATCA
>DASQLD010000563.1:0-24946 GCA_035630195.1 Bryobacteraceae bacterium | reverse complement strand
CGGCCTTGGACACCCGCTCGGGCGCGACCCCGCTCGGGTGATCCACACTAACATGGGCATCCGGAACGGCCGGTCATAACCGGACGTTTCTATTTCGCTCCGGATAGGACATTTCTACTTCGCGCCGACAGAACGGGCGATCGAGTGAAATGGAAATAAGTGTGCGCCGATGCGAAGCTGTAGGTCGTCAAAACTGCTTCCCCCAGCCGGAATCGCTACGGTGTCGCAGTTGGGAACTGGATGCGGCGCTAAACAATGACCAAGTTGCCGCAACAGACGAGGACCGCGTCAGCCTTGTCCTTTTCAATGCGCGCGATCATCGCCAAACATCGCCGAGGACGCAACGACCGTTAAGCCCGGACCATCCGATAGTCGAGTAAACAAACGGCGACGACGAAGTGCGGAGACATTGGAAACAGGAGATCGCAGGCGGAGTGAAGGCCGTCGAACGAGCCGACCTTCATTCCCAGATCACGCGTCACAAGAGCGAATGCAAGCGTCGGTGCATTAGGTACGTGCGGTAATTGACTGGATCAGAGAAGTACAGAATCGCTTGTTGAAGAGCACGACGTGCGTTTGCCATGAACTGAGTATGAGGCCATCGCAAGGATTAGGCAGGTCTATTAGCGTCGAAAAATCTACTTGTTTTGCAGTTGCTTGTTCGGCGGCAAAGAGCGTTCATGGAACTGTGGTTGACGGCCATTCAAGAGGAAAAGAACTGTGGACACTGCGGTACTGATGGAAATTGAGAACCTGCGTAGGGCGAGCTTGGTGCGCTTGCACGAGAATTTTCGGGAGACGTTTCAGGAAGGAACCCGATCTCGCCATCGCGAGCATCTTTTCCGACGCATCGCCTGGCGTTTGCAGGTGTTGGCCGAGGGCGATCTCACTGAACGAGCGCGGGGGCGAGCGAACGAGATCGCGCGGGATGCCGACTTGCGAACGGTCGCGCCGCGAGACTTCTTTGCCGTTGGCGGCGAGCAGGTTCAGACGACGCGAGGAGGGGCGAATCGGGACCAGGATAGTCGCTTACCGCTGCCCGGCGTTTTGCTCAGCCGCAAGTGGAAAGGACGGACCATTCTAGTGGAAGTCATTGCGGAGGGATTCCGGTATGAGAACCGACATTACGCTTCGCTCATCGCGATCGCCGTTGCGGTTACCGGTACGCGCTGGAACGGCTTGGCGTTCTTCGGGCTTACGCGCCCCGCCGCCAGCGAGCGAAAGGAGCGGACCCGTGCGGAACTAATCAGGATGTTTCGACGGGATCATCTCCTCGTCTCCGCTGTGCAATTTACACCCGTAAATCGACGGAGGAAGGCCTCGAACAGGAATTTAACTCTCTCGATGCGCAACGCGAAGCTGCCGAAGCCTTCATTCAGAGTCTGCGGCGTGAAGGATGGATCGCATTGCCTCAGCTCTATGACGATGGCGGCTTCACCGGCGCCAATATGGACCGACCGGCTCTGGCCAGACTGCTTCAGGCAGTCGAAGCGGGCGAACTGGATTGTGTGGTGGTGTATAAAGTCGACCGTCTGAGCCGATCATTGCTTGACTTCACCCGAATGCTGAGCATCTTTGAGAAGCACAAAGTCAGTTTCGTTGCGGTCACCCAGCAGTTCAACACCAGCACTTCGCTCGGACGACTGACTCTAAACATCCTGCTTTCGTTTGCGCAATTCGAGCGGGAGCTAATCGGCGAACGAACGCGCGACAAGATGTCAGCCGCCCGGCGGAAAGGGAAGTGGGTAGGCGGGTGCCCAGTGCTCGGTTATGACGTGGACCCGAGCGGAGGCCGACTGGTTGTGAACGAAGAAGAAGCGGAACGGGTGCGCGCTATTTTTGCGCTCTTCGAGCAGCATCGTTCACTTCTTTTGACCCTGATGAAAATCGAGCGGCGGGGCTGGCGGCTCAAGAGCTGGACACGCAAGACAGGTCAGTTCCGGTCGGGCGGGCCCTTCGCGCTGAATTCATTGCGGCGGCTCCTGACAAATGTTCTGTACACAGGCACGATCCAGGGTAAGGGGCAGTCTTATCCGGGCGAACACGAAGCGATTCTCGCTCCTGGAACGTGGGAGCGCGTGCAGGAACTGATTACGCAGCTCACCACAGTTGCGCGGGGCAGGGCGCGGAATAAACATTCGGCTTTGCTGAGCGGACTGCTCTATTGTGAAGCGTGTACGACGCGGATGGTGTACTCCTATGCGGCAAAGAACGACCG
The DNA here is from genome assembly GCA_035630195.1 of Bryobacteraceae bacterium. GTDB lineage: Bacteria > Acidobacteriota > Terriglobia > Bryobacterales > Bryobacteraceae > DASQDN01. The sequence goes on along the minus strand of DASQLD010000563.1, from coordinate 22,728 downwards.
CAAGTATCCTTATTATCTTTGCCTGAACGCTCAGCGCAAGGGATGCGCGGCGTGTCCTGCTAAATCGCTTCCGGCGAGTGCAATCGAAGAATCGGTTGTTGGGAAGATCACGGAGGCGCAGCGTGGACTCTTGGATTCTCTAGAGTGGGAACAGCTTGATCGGACACGGCAGGTAGAAGCTATTCGAAGCATTGTCGAGAGGATCGGCTACGATTCTCTTCGCGCTTTGCGGAGCGAAATACACATCCGCCTCAGGGATTTCTAGCGACTCTCCTTCAACTCTGTGACCCAATTGCTGGGATCCCGTAAGCTGCTGGGTTAGCGGCTCTCCGAAGAGACCATTTCAGGTCAAAATGCTTGTCACCCATCTTCGCGTTCCTTGGGCGCCTTCTTTTACGCCCTATCACCAATTACTTGAAAGAGCAACTCTGCTCCTACCTCAGCCAAAGACACATATCCCAGCTCGTCGATCGCGATCAGCTCACTTCGCGGTCCCCGTTTGATCAACTCCGATCTCAGCTTGGCCGAGCGTTTTGCTGTCACCGAAACGAAGAGCTTCCAACTGCGAGGGGAAGCGTACAATGCGTTCATCACACGAACATGGCGACCTCCGACGCAGGTGGATTCCGAGCCGAATAGCGCGGTCGAATAACCGGCATTCTGGTCGGAACCACTATGCAGGTTTTGCAGGTGAGCCGCGCTTCGATGTTCATAGGGTCGCGGCGCGACTCTGTTAAAACTTCTCGCGGATAGGAGTTCCATTCGCCACGTGAACGGTCGGTCCGCTGTCCCTTAGCCGAAGCGACCTCGGCTGCAGCCGATGCGCTGCGTCGCAGAAGGCGTTCACGTACACGACTGCGGCCAACCATTCTGCACCTGCTGGGTATCGCCCACAAGAAGTTGACCTATCTTAGCCTGACAATTTCAGGCGATAATTTCACGGACTACGCGAGCGGGAAACTGGTCTGTCAGACGTTCTTTCAGGCCATCGCGGTCAAAGGCCAGGTCTCGGAAGTTCATACCCAACAAATGTAGAATCGTGGCGTGGAAGTCGTGAACGCTAACTCGATTCTCGACAGCTTTGTGGCCAAGTTCGTCAGTGGCGCCATATGCGAGTCCGCCCTTAACGCCGCCACCGGCCATCCACAACGTGAAGCCGGCGGGACCGTGGTCGCGTCCTGAGACTCCAGATTCCCTCACCTGTGATACTGGCATGCGGCCGAACTCGCCGCCCCAGATCACGAGCGTGCTATCGAGTAAACCCCGTCTCTTCAGATCTTTGATCAGCGCCGCCACTGGTTGATCGGTCTTGCCGCAAGCATACCGGAGGCCCGCTTCAAGATCGGAGTGATTGTCCCAAATCTGGCCTTCGATGTAGATCTGAACGAACCTGACGCCTCGCTCCACCAATCTCCGGGCCATCAAGCAGCGTTTTCCGTAGGATGCCGTTCGCGGATCGTTCAAGCCGTACATCGCCCGAGTTTCCTCGCTTTCCTGCGAAAGATCGAGTGAGTCGGTGGCAGTCACTTGCATTCGAGCCGCCAGTTCGTAGCTGGCAATCCGAGCTTCCAGATCCGGCTGTTGCGGTCGCGCGGAACGATGGGCTTCATCCATCCTTCGAATCAACTGACGCCGGGCTTCGACCAAGGGAGACGGCGCGTCCTCCGAGGGCTTCAGGTTCAACAGCGGAGCCCCCTCTGAGCGGAATCGTGTGCCTTGGTAGATAGGCGGCAACCATCCCGATTGCCAGTTCTGAATTCCATTTACAGGGAGGCTCTTCGGATCGTCTAAGACGACGTAAGCTGGAAGGTTTTGGTTTTCACTGCCTAGTCCATACACTACCCAGGACCCTATGCCTGGACGACCGGGTATGGTGCGACCGGTCTGCATCAAGTACAACGAGGGTTCATGGTTGAAATGCTCGCCATACATTGAGCGGATGAGGCATACGTCGTCGATAACCTCACTGAGACCTGGAAGCAGATCAGAGATTTCTATCCCTGCCTTACCTTTTCGCGTGAATTTGAACGGCGATGGGAGAATTCCTCCGGCTTGATCCGTGAACTCAATCTGAGCGGCGAGGTCGCGAGGCGGAGCCGAACCCGCATACTTCGTCAACAAGGGCTTAGGGTCAAAAAGATCTACCTGGCTCGGCCCGCCGTTCATGAACAGGTGGATTACCGATTTGGCTTTCGCAGGGAAATGCGACGCGCGCGGAGTCAGGTCGTAACCACGACGCACGACGTCACTTCCCTGGGCCCTGCCAGAAAACCCCAACTCTGACGAGAGCAGCCAAGCCAGGCCCGCTCCGTGAAGTCCGTCGCCGAACCTCGAAAAGAAGTCACGGCGGGTTTGCTTGGCGTCAGTCAACATAGGAGAACTCCGCAGAATTTAAAAGCGCATGAACAAAGTCACCAAGGGCCATCCACTGCGCCATTGAACTAATGGGCGCTGGTTCCTTCTTCGCGCGCAAATGGGCGCGCCAGTGTTCCCCGAACGCGGCAAACGTCGCGATTCCGGTTTCGATTTCGCTTGCGCCCGCTTGCCTCGAGAGCACGCGACGGTAGGCTGCTTCGATGGCTCCTCGAGAGTCATTTCGATGTTCATCCAGAAGACGTCCGGCAAGATAGCGCGCATGGCTAAGAGTCTCGGCGCCATTCATTAGTTGCAGCGCTTGCGTCGCCGTTGTGGACCGTGTCCTCTCAATGCAGTTTGGCAACATTGGCGGCGTATCAAATACTTCGAGCATGGTAACAGGACTACGACGCCTCTGAAGTACATAGATGGCTCGTCGCCATCCATGCTTGGATCCTTTCGGAACAACTTCTCCATCGGGCTTGATTTCGATTTGCGCAGGCCTGCCGAAGAGGGTGCGGTCCAGCCGTCCGGTCACCTCGAGGACAGAATCGTGTAACGCATCGGCATCCATGCGCTGCATCGGCATCCGGGAAAGTAGTGTGTTGTCGGGGTCGCGGGCCAGTGCGTCTGCGTCTATCTTCGAGCCCTGCCGCCAGGCGTTCGAAGTCAGAATGAGCCGGTGGATAGACTTCATACTCCATCCTCGTGTGACGAACTCGGTAGCCAGCCAATCGAGCAATTCCGGGTGCGTCGGCAGTGTCCCTGTCTTTCCGAAGTTGGCGATACTCGGCACGATTCCGCGCCCGAAGTGATGCATCCAGATGCGGTTCACGATTACTCGAGAAGTTAGTGGATGGTTCGGCTGAATGATCCACTGCGCCAAAGCAAGCCTTCTTCCACTGGAATCGCCAACGGGACCACCCGACGTTCCCACGGGAAGAATGCGGTATGGCTTTAAACCGGAAGACAAGACCGTTGGAACACCAGGTTCAACAGGTTCGGAGGGAGAGAGAGCTTCTCCTCGACGGAGAAGGTACGCTTTAGATGCCTCACCTCCCATTTCGTAAAGGGCGCGAACCTGCGGCTTCTCCCAAAGCGTTCCCTTCAAGGCGGCAATCTGCTTTCGGAGGCCGTCAGCTTCCATCTTGGAACTTGGAAACTTGTTGTTGAGATCTTCTGCGCTTATCGTCAGGACGCTGTTGAATTTCTCAGCCAGAGCCTTCTGAACATCGCTGCGCTTAGACTGTTCCACGTCGAGTACGGCTCGAAGATCCGTTCGGACGTTTTCGGCTAGAGCCGCCAGCCGTTCCTCAAGAAGCTTTTCGCGAAGAGGTTTTTCAATAGACGCCAAGCTTTGTTCGAGCTTCCCAATGGCTGCTTCTATGGGCGCATTATGCTTGTTAGCTTCCGTTCGATCGGACTCAATGGCTACATCAAGGTTCCGCTTGGTTGGTATCACCCAATCGTAAGGATCGTAAGACGTCTGCAGGATCGCGCTCAGACGATAGTAGTCGCGTTGGGGTAGAGGATCGTATTTGTGGTTATGGCAACGCGCACAGTTGATCGTTAGTCCAAGAACCGCAGAACCAAAGATCTCGATCTGGTCCGCCAGAACATTCATCCGCTCGGGAAGGAAGCTTTGCGCAGGCGAATAGGTGCCATCAGGCGCCATCCGCCAGAACCCGGTAGCCACCAGCTTCTCAAGGATTGGAGGAGTTGTTGTGTCGCCCTGCTTGTATGCGACCATCTCATCACCCGCTATTTGCTCCGCCAGGAACGCATCGTAAGGTTTGTCCTCATTGAGCGAGCGAATGACATAGTCGCGATACCGCCAGGCGTGGGGACGAATGTCATCAGCGTCTACTTTGCCCTCCGAATCCGAATAGCCGATCGCGTCCAGCCAATATCGGCCCCAACGTTCACCGTAATGCGGAGATGACAATACTTTGTCCACCTGCCGTTCCCAAGCATCCGGGCGTGAGTCCTGGAGAAATTCCTCAACCTCGGCGGGAGAAGGTGGAATTCCGATGACAGCAATGTAAAGGCGTCGTAAAAGCGTCGATGGTTCGGCTTGAACGGAGAACGAGAGGTTCTTCTCTTCGAGTTTCTTTAGAAGGAAAGCATCGATCGGGTTGCGAACGCTACGGCTGTTTTGGACAACTGGCGCAGATGGGCGCTTAGGCGGCTGAAAGGACCAGAACTGCCGATCCTTTTCGTGGACGACGCTCTCCTCAGCAGTTGAAGATCTCGGAGGATCCTGCGGAGCCGAGGCCGCGATCCAGGCGCGCAGTGTCTGCAGCTCCGCCTCATTAGCGGGCCGCACGGAGCTGGTAAACAGCAGTTTCGGAGGAGGCATCTCGCCCGCGGCAATCCGCTTCACGATCAAGCTCTCTTCAGGCTTGCCGAGTACCAAAGCAGGGCCTGATTTTCCGCCCTTCAGACGGCTTTCATGAGTTCGTAGATCCAGTCCGCCTTCCTGCTTGCGCTTGCCGTGGCAGACGACACACCGCATCTGAAACATTGGCAGGACATCACGTTCCGTAATACTCGCTACTTCGCTTGAGCCGGAGCCAGGTAACTCTGCGGAAGAGCCGTTATCGATCCAAGTTCGAATTATCTGTAACTCTGCTTCGGTGAGCTTAGGCTCAACCGGAGGCATACTCCGGGAGACGATCTTTTCGACTAACAAACTTCGCGAAGCGTCGCCCACAACAATGGCACGTCCTGAGCGACCTCCTTTGAGGAGACCCTGCACTGAGGAAACATCCAGCCCTGCTTGTGCCGCCGTTCCTGAATGGCAGGCGAGGCAACGCGCTTTCAGAATTGGCAGGAGATCCTTTTGAAATCGCAGCTCCTGTGCGAACCCAGAGATAGCCAAGGAGGCCAGTAGAAATATTGCTGGGATGTACATTCGCCTGATAGACCAATGTGAGTCTACATCTTTTTTCTCCGTCAGAGCAACGAAGCAGACTTGTTTGGGTGTACGCTGGCGATGAGCGCAAGCACCACTAATACGTACTTTGGAGGCAACTCGAGATGCGAGGTCTTATACTTCTTCTTGCCGCAACTGCACTGCAGATTTCGGCTGAAATCTTTCCCTCTGGCGTGAAGTTGGAAAAACTATTTGAGGGAGGGCATCTCACCGAAGGCGCCGCGGTAGCGCCAGACGGCAGCGTATATTTCAGCGACATCACTTTCACTACCGAAACCGGTATGCAAGCTGGGCATATCATGCGGTACGATCCTGTCACGCGAAAAACTTCTGTATTTCGCTCGCCTAGCGGAATGGCCAACGGCATCAAGTTCGACGCGCAGGGTCGAATGGTGGTCGCGGAAGGCGCCGATTACGGAGGACGGCGGATTACGCGGACCGATCTCCTAACCGGCAAAAGCGTGATCCTCGCCGGACTTTTTCAAGGCAGGCCATTCAACTCCCCGAACGACATTGCCATCGATCGACAAGGACGAGTCTATTTCAGCGACCCCAGGTATTTAGGGCATGAGGCGGTGGAGCAACCACTAATGGCGGTCTACCGAATCGACCCTGATGGATCGGTGCATCGCGTTATTACGGATGCTGGTAAGCCCAATGGGATTGCAATTTCTCCAGATGAGAAAACGCTGTACGTTGTAACGAACGACGATGGAGTTCTTGGCTTCGATCGCCTCCCTAAAGGTACTGCTACTCGAAAAGGCCGGATGGAGCTCATGGCCTACGATCTGAAGCCGGACGGTTCCGCCACATTCCGGAAGACTTTAGTGAACTATTCTCCCGCCGATGGTCCTGATGGGCTAGTTTGCGATCAAGAGGGCAACCTTTATGTTGCCGTTCGCGACGAAAAGCGTTTCGGAATCTACGTATATACGCCGAGTGGAAAGGAGATCGCCTATCTTCCGACTCCTGAGCGTCCGACAAACGTTGGCTTTGGCCGTGGGAGCAAAGCGACGGATTTATACATCACTGCCGGCGGTAGCTTGTACCGAATCAAAACCGAGACGCCTGGGTATGAGTTGCCGACCGCGCGTCAGTAGAGCCAACCAAAGGCGACCGTCCTCAAATTAATTGAGTCAACGGTTGCCTCCGGCTACGAACGCCGCCCGTCCGGGACCGGGTCTTTATCTCTGTTCCACCGAGATGTTGAGGGCTTCACCGCCGGGCCGTTATTCAAGCCCATGACTACCGCAACCAAAGTTGGTGGACTACAGACTACGGGACTTTGAAGAGTACAAAAATATACGGCCGATCTTTGATGGACATGCAGCAGAAAGCATACGTGAGACTCGCCGATATGTTCCCGGCGTTTGCGTCTGACCTGGGTTTCGTCAACCGTTGCGGGCTCCGCGCCTTTTCGCCTTTGGAATCTTCTCGCGCGCGGAACTATGCCGAACGCGGCAAGAAACGTTCATTTCATTCACGCGTGACACGCGGCCTCACTGAAGCGAGAGTATGGCCGAGTTGGTGCGTTTAAACGAGCGCACTGCCAGCGTTCCACGGTGCGAACGGGTTCTCCGTTCCTTCCATTGCTGGGGCCAGCTCTGGGAAGTGCCGCTTAAGGACGGATACTAGCCCGTTATTGTGAATGTAATCCAGTCCCTCTTGCGTGTAGACCTCTGGTCGATAATCGTCAGTGAAGAAACGATCGCTCTTCAGCCGGCGCGAGGCCATCAAAATAAACACTCGAAAGGCCGTTTCGCTGAAGCCGAAACCCTCAGGCAATGGCTCGGCAAAGAGGCCAACCATCAGATCAACGGCCTCGATATCGTTGTTGTAGAGTGTACGAAGTTCCTCTCGCCACGTAGCGTTGTCCGTCAGTTCTTCGAAGGACGTGACGCGCTCTTTGTGAAAGAGCCTGCGGAATTCGTTATATCGCGGAACCCCCCGTTCTCGATCTCGCAGGATGTCGATTGTTGCTACGTCGATCACCGACCCATCTTCTTGAACCAGGTTCTGAAGATGACGCGGATAATTGTGCAGCGTGAGTGCGCCGGGATGCATGCGGCCGAAGGAATAGAATAAGTCCTTCATCGCAATGCGTTCAATTATGTCGCGAGAGGCCCGACCGGCCACCTCCGTCAAGCTACGCTCTTCAAGCACCTCGTCGGTCGCCGCCGAGCGGAACGTAAAGTCATCCGGCATTAGAGGATGCATTCGATAGACCGCAATGAATTCCTCCGTAAGCGAATACGGCGCGGCGTGGTGGTCAGCCTTCGAACCAACGATGCCGCCAAGAACCTCCGAATCGTCGAGGAACTCGAAAACATCCTGAAGATCGGTGCCTGCAAGCCCGTACCAGTTCGTTCGCATGGCTACCTTTATTACCGGGTGCGAGATGATCGCCGGCGTCCATTCAACCGTGTGGATCTTTGCCATGAGGGCAGCATTGATAAGACGGGCCTTGTGGTACAACTCATCGTCTGTCCATGCTGGGTACTTGGATTTCAAGAAGTCGCAGATGGAGTTGTGCTCGCGAACGAAAAGATGGTGCAGCATGCTTAAGCCAACCCACCAGTTGTTCGTGAATGGAGTATGCTCTATGCGCGTATCTGGATTGACGGCTAGGAGCCCATCCTCACGAATTTTGAGCTTTCCGCCCTCGAATGCGCGATGGCGCGCGGTTACTTCCGCTGTTGAACCGTAGATCTGAGAACCGTCCCACCAGTGCGTGACCTCATTCTCGTACGCAGGCGGACGCATCGAACCTTGGGGAGCCGTTGAGGGCTCTGTTCGAGGAATCCGCATGGGTGTCCCGACGTCTCCGTTCGGAACTTCAATCGCATCGTCGAGACTGGAGTTCTTATGGGAAAACCAATCATGTATTTCAAATTGAATCCAGGCAGCGGCGAGCAAATTCAGCTTGGCCACTGGCTGGAACTGATGCCGTGTCATCAAACCAGTGCTCACCGCCCTTGGATTAGGACGCAGTAAATTGGCTGTATCGGGATGCGTGTGCTCCAGCGACACATTTCTTCCGAACCGAGCTCCGACTGCGCCCATACGTGGGCATCGAAGATCGTTGAAAGTTCCGTCTGCCGTTCGTGCACTACGTACCGCGGCATCGACATCCTGAGGTGTGTCGCTGCACTCGAGCGCCGGTTCCTCTGTGTCGTACAGATTCTCTTTGCGAGACTGATTACGAATCTCAACGAGTCTCGGCATGGCAAGCAGCCGTGGCAGCGTGTACCAGGGGCGCCGTCGCTGCAGGAACTCACCTAAACGCGAGAGAAGGCTATCAGCCATGCGGATGCTCCCCTCTCGTCAATGTTGGGCGCAGGACCAGTTTCTGATGTGGTCAAGCGGAATGCGGGTTGGTTCATGGTGTGCTTGTTTCCTCTGGTCACGCTCGGAGCTGCACAGGTCCACAAGTGTAACGAATCAAGTAAGGAAATGGGAATCAATCCAGTCTGGCCTGCGAAACGGGGTTGGCATGAACCGCATGATCAGAATGGCAGAATCGGTTGGACGGCTGCGGCATCGCAACTACCGACGCAGTATGCGGAATTCTTCACATGCGAACGATGCGATCGACGAAAGTATGCCATGCATTCGTCTGCGTAATCGCAAAACGTAGGGGGTCTTCACGAGGATAAGCAATCAAGCAGGATGCACTTGATTGCATCAGCTGTTTTGTGCCAATGGAATTTCGGGAGATTAATGCGCTGTCTGCTGGGTACACCGCTCATCGGTTCGGTCGCAGCAGCAGCGACGATTACCGGCGGAACCAAGCTCGGTCTGTATGAGTGTCTGTGTTCGGAGTTTGAGTCTTTCGAGCATCCTCCACTGACGCCAGGCTGAGATCGCGATGTACCGGTGACGAAAAGCGCGAAGCTCGCCTTCCGTGCTGTCAGGTGCAGAATCGCGCCTCGTGCTCGAGTTCCGTTAGAGCCGGCCAGCCACTCATGATATGCTCTTCCCTGCATTTAGGTCGCGCCAAAGCGCGTGGTGTTTCTTTTCATGAACGGCGCTACGAATCACGTGGATACGTTCGATCCCGAGCGGGAACTCACTCGATATCACGGTGAGCCTTACAAGGGCGACCTCACGGGAGGCTCCAATATGCGTGCCGTCGCTCATCTGATGGGTTCGCCCTTCGAGTCCCGCAAACATGGGCAAAGCCGTTTGGAGATTAGCAGGCTGTTTCCCCATACTGGGCTATGGGAAGAGACGCTGTTTGTCTGGGGCGGAGGATTCGGGCGCACCCCCACCAGTGAAAGTGTGGGGAAGACGGGCCGGGACCACGATTGGCACGGCTTCAGTATGTGGCTGGCGGGCGCCGGTGTGAAACGTGGACAGGCCCTCGGCGCCACCGACGAATTGGGGTTAAAAGCCGTGGAAGAGCCGATTCGCGTTTCCGATCTACATGCGACCATTCTGTACTTGATGGGTCGCGATCGTACTCGGCTCACTTACTTCTATTCTGGCTTACAGAAACGAAATACCGGGGTAAGAGGAAACGTCGTCAAGAAGGTAATGCTGTAGAGGATGGGACACATGCCAAGTCGATTTGTCTGCGCGTTCTTATTTCTCCTGTACCAGGGACTTCGATGCTCCGCGCAACTGGATACCGGAGTAATTCTCGGTACTGTTTTGGACCCAAGTGGCGCGGTGATTCCGAATGCTACCGTCTTAGTCCAGAACCAGGGCACTGGGGCTTCTTCTAACATGACGACCGATGCTTCGGGCAATTTCATCGCGTCGGCTCTGCCGGTTGGCGTCTACCGAGTGAGTGCCTCGGCAGCCGGCTTTAAAACGCGCGTTAACGAGAATCTTAGAGTTCAAGTTTCTGATCGACTTCGAGTAGATCTCACACTCGAGACCGGACAGATCACAGAGCGGGTAACCGTCAGTTCCGAGGCGCCGGTTGTGGATACGGCTTCGACGACGCTTGGAGCCGTTGTGACCACGCGGCAAGTGCAGGATCTTCCGGTGAATGGGCGCAATGTCATGGACCTGCTTCAACTCGTGCCTGGCGCGATGCTTCGGGGTGGGGCGAATACACAATCCGTAGGTGGCGCACAGTTGTTCCGTAGCTCCAGCGGAGTGCGTTTCCTCATGGACGGAACGGACGCTAGTCGTGTCGACGCCGATGATCTGAACAACACATACGGGTCCAGTCGCGGGCGGATCTCCCGCGCAAGCATCGACGCGATCCAGGAATTCCGTGTCTATACTAATTCCTTTTCCGCTGAGTATGGGGAAGCCCTGGGCGGTGTGGTGAACTTGATCACCAAGTCGGGAACGAACGACTTCCACGGCGGCCTGTTTGAATATTTCCGCAATGAGAAGTTGGATGCTCGGAATTACTTCAACGTTCCTCCGGCTCCTAAGCCTCCCTATCGCTTGAATCAGTTCGGCGGGAGTCTCGGTGGACGGCTCGTACGTGACAAGCTTTTCTTCTTCGGCAACTATGAGGGGATTCGACAGCGTTCCGGGAAGACGCAGAGCACGTTTGTTCCAACGCAGGCTTTCCGGCAGACCGTCGTTCCCGAAGTCAAGCCGGCGGTCGATATGTTGCCCTTGCCCAACGGCGATGTCTCCCCGACAGATCCAAGGTTAGGACGGTATGTGCGAAACGTATCTGACCCTCTGACGGAGAACACCGGATCGATTAAGGGGGACTACATCATCGGCCCCAATGACCGGCTAAGTGGAAGATATAACTTTAACAAGAATCTTACTCAGACTTACTTTGGAGTGGCGCAGGGGCAAGTGCAATCAGCTCCTGGATTTCTTCAAATCGCCAAGATCAATTACACCCGCGTATGGTCTTCGCGCGTACTTAACGAGACAGGGCTAGCCTTCAATCGGGCCCATATCGATCCTCGCTCCGCCGAATCCGAGGAGATTCGCGCTTTTCCAATCACCGCCTTAGGTAGCGGGTCTGCGGGCGTAGGTCCGGGCCTGTTTGACTTGCGCGTTGCTAACACCTCGTACACACTCCTGGAGACGATGTCATACGTGACAGGCAAGCAACAGCTGCGGTTCGGCGGCCAGATCACTCGCAATCAGAACAACAAGGAACTGTCCTTTCAGAAAACTATTACACACCAGTTGCTCGAAGACTTTGCGCGAAACAGTCCAACGTCTATCGGAACGCTAGGCCAGCCACGGGCCGGGATGCGCAGCACTTATTACGGTCTATTTGTGCAGGATGACATCCAGGTGAATCGTAATCTTACGATTAATGCCGGGCTTCGCTACCAATACGATACGTCGCCAACTGAATCTCATGGGCGCATCGCAAACTTTAATTTCACGACGGGCCAGCTCGATCCGATAGGTACTACTCTTATCAACGCTCCTAAGATGAATCTTGCTCCGCGGTTCGGAATCGCCTACACGCCGTTTGCATCGCGCAATACGGTTTTTCGGGCGGGATATGGGATGTTCTACGCGCACTTGAATTCCGCTTTCGCGCAGAATGTTCCGAACAATATCTCACAGCAAAGTTTCAGCCTGACAAGCCAGCAAGATCCCAACCTGAAAGGGTTCCCATTTCCAACTATCAGTTCGTTCGCAGGTGTTAGTAACTTCACAGCGCTCCCGCGGGACTTCAATACTGCGTATACGCAGCAGTGGAATTTCAATGTGCAGCAGGGACTCGGATCGGATTCGATGTTGCAGGTTGCCTATATCGGAAATCGGGGACTTCACATAGATGGGCCGGCTCGAAATATGAATCGGTTGATACCTGGGACAACCACCCGTCCGTATCCCCAATACGGCAACATCAATCTTTACACGGATTATTTGAACTCCTACTACAACGCTCTGCAAGCAACCTTCCGGCATCGCATGCGGGCGGGCTTTACATTCAATATGAACTACACTTGGGCGCACTCGCTCGATAACGCGCCTACGTTGTTCGCCTCTTTTTCTGACGATGCCAACGCCCAACTGGACTACGGCAACGCAGACGGCGATGTCAGGCATTCGCTTCAGTTCGACTATATTTACGAACTTCCGGCGGCCCCGAAAATCCCCAAAGTTATTGGAAGCGGGTGGCAGTTGAATGGGATCACTGTGATGCGCACCGGCTTCCCGATCACTGGGATGTCGTGCGGTTGCGATCCGTTGCGGGTCGGCGCCTTCACTTCACGGCCCGATTTCGTGGGAGGCGACGCGCGGCCGGCCAATATCGACTTACCAAACGCGCAACTGAACCTGGCGGCCTTTGCGGCCCCACCCACGGGAAGGGTGGGAAATCTCGGGCGCAATGTCTTGAAGGGACCGCATGCGATCAACTTCGATTTCTCGTTGTTCAAGAACTTCCTCATTACAGAGCGACAGAAAGTAGAGTTCCGGGCTGAGATGTTTAACATTTTCAACACTCCCCAATTTGCAAACCCGAGCGGCAATATCACAGCGCCGGCCACCTTCGGAAAGAGCCTCGGTACCATCTCAACATCGAGTGGCTTTGCTACGAATCGGCAAGTACAGTTCGCTCTGCGTTACATGTTTTAGGCTGTGTTCATGTGGCCACAAGTCTGGCGGTCTCGTCGCCGTGTCTGCCTGTTAAGTTTGGTCGGTTTCACTTTCTGTTGTGCAAACTGGCTTAGTGCGCAGTCTGAAAGTAAGTTCGAATTGCCGGCGGAGCAACGAACGGGATCCATCCGCCGTATCTTCGTACTGTGCCACAGTCATCTGGACATAGGATTCACTCGACCTCCTGATGAGGTCGCGCGAGACTACAAGGACAGCATCGATGAGGCGATACGTCTCACGCGGGCGCATTCTGATTTCAAATGGACGATCGAATCAGCTTGGATGCTGGAGGAATGGATGCGCCGTACCGGCGACGCCGCCCTCATTGCCGAGTTAGGCGATCTCCTCCGCACAGGAAGAATGGGTCTCGGTGTCGCATTCGCCAACATGCATAGCGGATTAATGGGCGCCGAGGAGACGAACAGGCTCAACTATCTCGGGCACAAATTCCGCAGGAAATGGGGACTGACTTCAGCCGTCGCATTCCAGAATGATGTTCCCGGATTTACGTGGGCATATCCACGTGTATTCGCCGGGAGTGGAGTTAGCAGGTTGGTTACCGGATTAAATCTTTTCATTGGCGGTGGCAACTCCCTGGGTGTCTCGAAGAACCCCTTCTACTGGAAAGGACCGGACGGCAGTCGCGTTCTAACGTACTTCACGTACGATTCGTATGTTGAAGGATATCGATGGAAACTTGGCGGACGATTCCCGCTTTCCGAACTCGAGCAGTCGGTTCCGCGACGATTAGCCTGGCTCGAGAAGAATGGCTATAAGTACGACACGTACCTGCTGATGGCGTCTGCAGGGGACAATTCGTCCCCGATGAACTCCTATGGGGTCCTCCAGCGAATCCGGGAATGGAATAAAGCGCATCCCGAATTGCCGATGCAGATGGTGACGGCGGAGCAGTTCTTCGACTACTTGATAGAGAAGTACGGCGACAACTTCCCGGAGGCGTCAGGTGACGCCGCCGGGCACTGGGAACTCGTCAAACTGCGTGTCCCTGAGGCAGCTTCGAAGATGAGGCAGGTATCCAATCTCCTGCCGGTAGCTGAAACCGCTGCCGCGATCTCATCTTTAGTGGCAAAGCGGCCTTACCCGGACTTTGATCTCTCCGAAGCATGGTATTCGTTGCTGGCGTTCCATGAGCATACGGCGGACGCTGGCGGTGGCTGGCCCGGTTATTTCAGCCGCGCGGATGCGGACTGGAGTAACACAGCGCATTACGCGGCCGCCCTCAATAGCTTCTCGAACACCGAACAAACTCTTCGCCGATCGATTCTGCGGCTTGCCTTGCCCGGCGAAGAAGATACACTCGTCAATCCGGTGGGTCCGTCGATGGACTCTTCGACGGTCGTTGTTTACAACGGACTGGCGTGGCGGCGCGATGGACCTGTTACTGTGGACAGATTGCCGGCCGCGTTGCGGGACGGCCCGCTTGCCGTGGAGGACTTGATAACTGGTGAGCGCGTTCCTTATGAAGATGTACCTGGAACCAAGCGGCACATTCTTCTCTTTGCAAAAGGAGTTCCCGCGGTTGGCTACAAGACATATCGAATCAGGAAAGCCGTCGCCATGGAGGAATTTGGATCGGGAGCTTTTCCGACCGCCGTAACCTGGAACTCCTCGGGCTGGATCACCTCTATCGCCCAGGGCGAGCGTAAGATCACACCTGTGGACGCGACGAAGCCGATCGGTCGCCTGCTCCTGTCGCGCGAACGCGATGATTCCCGGTCCGACGAGACCGGGCCCCCACGTATTTACGTACAAGACGGCCCGCTCACCCGCCGTATTGAGATGACACGTACGGGCTCGGCTCTACCGCTGACCGTAGTGACTCTTTATCGGAACGCTCCCTACGTCGATCTGCGCTTCGATGTGGATTTGGGCTTTGCGCAAGGAATAACAGGAGCGAATTCCCGTTTTGCGCTCTCATTACCCCTTCGCTCCGAGAAGACGTTGATTGACGGCGCCGGATTCGTGATTCGCGTCCCTGAAGATGTTCTTCCTGGAGGCGGGGCGCCTCAGTTTACGCCGGTTGGATTTGTTCACTATGCGCAGACGGGCGGTTGGGGAGCGACGCTCGCCAACATCGATGCGGCGATGCTCCGAGCGGATGGATCGTTTCTGCTCGCGGCGGAGAACTTTGCGAGCGCCACTCGGGACGAAGGCCTGATGAGGCTGTTCCGAACCGAGCCGCGCAGTTCGCCCGTTCAGACGTTTCGTTTCCGATTGGCATTACAAGACGATACGGTCGCGTCGTGGAAGCGCTTCGGGGTGGAGAGTAACGTTCCGTTGCGCGCCGTACTCGCCGCGGCAAGTCCAAGAGTTCCTCAGCGTAGTTTTCTGGAGATCTCCGACACGCGCATTCACATTCTTGGCTTTAAGCGTTCGGTCGCGGATCCAGATACGTATGTCATTCGCTTGCAGGAGATTTCAGGGTCCACTCTCAACAATGTAGGAGTAACTTCATCTGCGTTGAAGCTTATGCACTCCGAAGCGGCCAATCTGGTGGAGGAGTCCACACGCACCGCTGTCGACTTGAGCAAACTCAGTTTCAGACCATGGGAGACCAAAACCATTCTCGTGAAGGTGGTAGCGCCCAGTGAGTAGATCAGTTTCTGGACTCGCATTCGTCATTATTCTCTGGCAGTGCGACGGGATTGGCCAGGTCAAGTCCGGACGCTTTCAGAACCGAGACTCCTGGACATTGAGTAACTCTAAATTACGAGTCTCGATTCTCCAGTCCGGAGGTCATATTGGCGAGATCGCGCTCACCGGACAGGAGTCGGTAAACCCGCTCTGGATTCAAAGCCGTCCCACGATTGAAGCCGAAAAGTACGATCCCGCAAAACATCAAACGATGTACGGACCCGGTTCCGTTGCTCGCTTGATGGCGGGGCTGATGGGGCATAACTTGTGCTTCCCTTTCTGGGGCAACCCTTCGCCCTCGGAAGAGGCTGCCGGGATGACCTATCACGGAGAAGCAGGCATTGTTCGTTGGCGTCAGGTTGCTAGCGGCTCCGACTTTCTCACTGTCAGCGCGCAGCTGGACGAATCGGGTACCAGCTTGACTCGCACGATTCGGCTCAAGGGCCAAATCGCCGAAGTCGAGGAAACGGCACGCAATGAAAAGGCGTGGGACCGGCCCGTTGGTTGGTGCCAGCATGTAACGATGGGTCCGCCGTTTCTCGAACGCGGGTCCACGCAGATCGCCGCCTCACTTACTCGAGGCCGCGTCGACGGAAGTACTGAGGAGTTCAAATGGCCCGCAGGCCGCGCGGAAGAAGGGATTGATCTGCGTGCAGTTCGCAAACTGGCCAAGTCTTCCGGATTCGTCAACAATTTCCTGGTTGATCCCGCGCGACAATACGGATTCTTCACTGCTTTTCATCCCCAATACCGGATTGTTTTTGGTTATGTCTTTCCTCGCGCCGATTACGCCTGGATGAACATCTGGGAAGAAAATTCGCCTCAGATGCTTACTCGTGGCATGGAGTTCAGCAACACGCCGGTGCATGGCACGCTTCGCGCTTTGATGAAGACAGCTGAACTTTGGGGCGTCCCAACCTTTGATTGGCTCAACGCTAAGAGTCAATTAAAAAAAAGATTCTGGGCGTTTTCAGTCCGCGTGCCGGACGGCTTTCTGGGCGTCGGAGACGTGGTCTTTGGAGATGGACGCCTGGAGGTGGTCGAGCAGACCACCTCCAAGCGCATCAGTGTCCCAAACGATTAAACTTATCGCGAGGTCTTACTCGTCAGAATCTCTGCCGCTCGGAGGCCACCTGCGCGCTGAATTCCCGGAACGAAAAAGCTATCGATGTAGTCTTGATCTTCTCCGCGGAAGGACCCGAGCGGCGCGCGAAGTTGTACCGGAACTTCCGAAACAGCAGCGGCGAACGTCGTCCAAACGGCTGCCTTGCCGATACCGACGACGTTGATGTCGGATTCTCCGCTCTGCTTTAGATATGCAATCGCAGTCAGAATGTCTTGGACGCGATTGGCGTCATCGCTGCGGTTGAATGTCAGAAAGTGACGGTGGGACCTGTCCCGAGGCGCCACGGCTGACCCTGTTTGAAATGCGTCGATTGCCAGAACCGTTCGTCCTGCACTGACCGCCTCCAGCGCTTGCACTGACTTGCGCGCGGCTTCAGCGCCTTCGGGATGAACAACCAGCGTTGCCCCGCGCTTGCCCTTCGAAAAAACACCTGGGACGCGATCGCCGGCGCCTGGACGCGTCAACACGATTCGTTCGCCTGTGATCTCCTGTTCGACACTTGCGGGCCACTGTGTGGCCAGAGCTAGCGAGAGCCGATCACGCAACTCTTTCGCATCCAGAGTCGAATCGTTCTGTTTCTTCGCAGCCCGAATCCAGTTGGCAAACAACTTTTCGTACGTTACAGCCTCATTTGGTAGCGGCCGCCCCGAGAAAACCATCAGGTCCTGCAACTTCTCCTGCCGGATGCGTTGTTCTGAAAATTTCGATGCGTCGGAATCGTTCAGAACTTTCTTTCCCATGAATCGATAAACGGCCTCCCGGCTGGCCTTGTTGTAATTATGCGGCGCATCGATCAGGATCGTTTCCACTTCATCGCCCTTCCCGTACAGATCGTAGAAAGCCTTCATCGCAGGGAACTCTTCCTTGGGAGTGTTGCGCGTCCAATCGCCCGTCGCGGACACCATTAACATCGGCTTGGGAGCCATCAGTGCGGCGATCTCTACGTTGTTTGTGTCGATTCGCAATCCAGGGGCATTCTCACAGGGCGATCCACCCTGCATGATCAACGAAATCATATTCACAGGCGCTGACCATTTCGGACGATCGTCCACCGCGCACAGCAGGAATGTTTGCGTACCACCTCCGGATTCGCCCGTAACTACGATCTTTTCGCTGTCGACGTCTGGTAGGCCCTGCAGAAAGTCCAGGGCTCTAATGGAATTCCATGTCTGCAGCCCAAGTGGTCCGAAACTCCATAGCTGCTCGCGAGGCCCTCCGAACACATGAGGGATCTGCATCGTATCGTTGTACCCGATCATGTCGTAGGCGAAAACGACGTAGCCCTGGCGCGCATGATTGATACCGCGAGACGGCACGGAGAATAGATCCCCGTGTTCCAATCGGCCGTATTGCGCATGTCCATGCGGCGCGAGCATTCCCGGGAATTTACCGCTTTTACCCAGCGGCCGGTATAGGTTGCCGGCCAGATAGAAACCAGGTAACGTCTCGATAAAAACCTTCTCGATCGAGTAGTCTTTGTTTTCGATCTTTCCGAAAATCTTGGCATTGAGCGGAGTTCGCTCCGGCATGGGCAATATTCCGGCGGCGAACCGGACTTGTTTGCGCACATGGTCCGCGCGCATTTTCCATTCCTCGAGCGATTTGAACTTAGGCGCGGAGAAGTGAGTGTCGGTATCCGGAGTTTGCGTATTCCGGGCATCCTCTGCAGGTACACCGCCCATCGCTAGGGTCGCAGTGGCAGCGACGATTACAGCGCGCATTAATTTTCTGAGTTCCATTGGCACAAATCGTAGACACTATTCTTTGAGAAATCAAGTGGTGAATTGAGTCGCGGTGGTGATATGCTTACAATAATCAGCGTGAATTGGCAGATGCTGAGGATTCGAATCGAGGTAACAATCGATGATTCGGTCTTCAAAACCTGTTGCTCTTAGATGTCACCCGGTCCCCGTCCGGCCTGCCCTGTCCGCCCTTTTCAAACCTCATAGGAGATCAGCCATGACGAAGCTTCGTTTATCGATTATCGGCATCAGCCTTGCCCTGCTCTGCGAACAACCGGCGGCAGCGCAATACACGACCGCCAGCTTAGGTGGAACAGTGTCGGACGCCTCCGGCGCGGCAATACCTGAGGCGCAGGTAACGGCTCGCAACATCGATACGGGTTTTAGCCAGACCACTACGACCGACGACGTCGGAGCATTCCTGTTTTCCCGGCTACCGATTGGAAACTACGAGCTGCGTTGCGAAAAAAGCGGGTTCTCCACTTACCAGCAGACGGGAATTCGCCTGACGGTGAACCAGGCGGCCAGCCAGCTAATTACGATGCAAGTGGGCCAGGTTGCGGAAAGAGTCACAGTTGAGGCCAACGCGGAATTGATCACGACGCGCACAGGCGCTGTCGGTCAGCTCATTAGTGAGAAGCAAATCGTCGAGCTTCCTTTGAACGGGCGCCTGGCACAGTCGCTAGTCTTTTTGTCGGCAGGCACTGTGGATCTTGGCCGGAACGGATGCCGCATTTGTGGACACGGAGGTGTTTATCCGGGCGAACAAACAGCCGGTGTGAACGGCGCTGGCATGGGACAGGTCAACTATCAGCTCGATGGCGCCGGTCACAATGACACGTACTTGAATGTCAACGTTCCGTTTCCGAATCCGGACTCTGTCCAGGAGTTCAACTTGGAGTCGACAAACTTCACGGCCGAATACGGAAATGCGGCGGGCGGCATTGTGAACATCGTCACGCGGTCGGGCACGAACCAGATGCATGGGACCCTGTTCCATTTCCTCCGTAATGGCGACCTGAATGCCCGAAACTTCTTTGCGCCCGCGCAAGACACGCTGAAACGCAATCAGTTTGGCGGATCGTTCGGTGGACCGATTGTCAAGGACAAGCTGTTTTACTTCGGGACCTACCAGGGTACAACGATACGCAGCGAGCCTTCCGGCCGCGTAGCGTTTGTCCCTACAGCGGCTGAGAGAGCTGGAGATTTTTCATCGACCGCCAGACAGCTTGTAGATCCGACGACACGTCAACCATTCCCCAATAATCAGATCCCACTCAGCCGGTTTAGCCCGGTTTCCAATTACTTCCTACAGCGCATTCCCCTGCCTAATCGCGCCGGTCGGGAAGCGAATTTCCCCACTACACCCTCAAAGGAAGACGAGCATCAGTTCATGGGGAAAGCTGACTACAACCTCACGAAACACCAGATTAGTGGACGATACTTTTTTACCGATTACAAGCGCCCCGCGGTAGTCCCTACCGACAACCTGCTGGCGGCAACGAGTGCCGGCAATGTCGTTCGAGTGCAGAACATCGCCGTGAACCACACATTCACGATGAAACCGAACCTGATGCTGACTTCAACCTTCGGACTCAACCGACAACGCGGTGGATCCCGGTCGAGTGCCCCTTTCGGTTTTCCAGACGCGGGCGTAAAGATCGCCAACGCGAGCCAGTCAACGTTGCAGGCTCCACCGGAGTTAATTGTTAGCGTGACCGGAGCTTTCAGCTTGGGCACAAATCACCTCGGCGACTTTGATCGCGGCGATGTCACAATTCGCGAGAACTTGACTTGGATTCGCGGGAGCCATGAATTTCACTTCGGCGGTGAAGCCGTTCGCGTCTCGAACCACATCATCAATACCTTCCGGATGGACGGCAACTTCACGTTCAACGGTCAACTCAGTGGAGATGGCCTCGCCGACTTCATGTTGGGTCGCGCTTCCGCATTCGGCCAGGGCGGCGGTGAGTTCAAGGACTTGAAAGGCACTCGATGGGGATTCTTCGCACAGGATAACTGGCGTGTGAATCAGCGCCTGACCCTGAACTTGGGAGTCCGGTGGGATCCATACTGGCCTTACTACGATCGCGAAGGCCGCGTGGTGTGTTTTGATCCCGGAGCCAAGTCGACGCGTTATCCGAACGCGCCGGCAGGCATGTTGTACGGTGGAGATAATAACGATCCTGGTTGTCCCACTGGCGGATCCGACCCGAACCTTGCAAACATCGCTCCAAGAATCGGCTTTGCATATCGCCTCACGAGCGACAATAAAACCAGCCTTCGCGGTGGCGCCGGCTATTTCTTCACGCCCATTCAGACCAGCACCTTCAATCCATTCACAAACATTGCGCCGTTCGCGCCAGGCTTCTCATTCGTAGACGTTTCGTTTGAAGATCCATACGGGTCAGCCGGTGTTCAGAATCCATTCCCGGCTCAATATGGACCGCGCGTGCCCGGCCCGGAAGCCACATTTGTTACACCGACAGAGCTTCGCGCTGTCTTCGATACGAACTTCCGGACTCCCCTGCTTATGTCGTGGAGCCTAAACATCGAGCGCCAACTCGGATCTGACTGGGTAGCGCGCCTTGGCTATGTCGGCAATAAGGGCACCTACTTTTTCGCCGCAGCCGAGGCCGCCAGGGAGTTAAATCCTGCAATATACCTCCCAGGTACGGCAACGATTTCCAACACACAGGCGCGACGGCCTTATCAATCCTTCAGCAACATCGGCTTCTACGAATCTGGGAACAACACGAACTACCATTCGATGGTGGCTAACCTGGAGAAACGATTCAGCCGGGGTTTGACGGTTTTAGCCAACTACACATGGTCGAAAAAAATGGATGATTACGGCTGGAGCAATCCGTACGATCGCGGCTTCGATTACGGTTTGTCGCGTGAAGACGTTACGCACAACCTGAAGTTCTCCAACGTATGGCAAGTTCCGACAATGCAACTCCCCACGGGGTTCTCCGCCTTGCTAAATGGCTGGATGGTGAATTCCATGGTGACATGGCAGAGCGGATTCCCCTTCAGTGTAACGGCCGGGCGCGACAACTCACTGACCGGCGTCAACCGCGACCGCGCAGATTATATCGGTGGTGGGAATCCCAACCTCAGCAGCAGCCGGTCTCATGGTGAGATGGTGGCTCAATTCTTCGACACCACTCGTTTTGTGCAGAACGCGGCTGGTACCTTCGGCAACTCCGGTAAGAACATCATTCGAGGTCCGCGCTTCTTTAATACTGATGTAGGCCTGCTGAAGAACAATCGGATCGCTGAGCGCCTCACGTTGCAGTTCCGCGCTGAGTTTTTCAACATTTTTAACAACGTTAACTTCAATGCGCCGAATGCGAATCTTTCGTCGGGCGTTCAGTTTGGGAGAATTACTTCCGCGCTCGATCCTCGCATTCTTCAGTTCAGTCTGAAGTTGCTTTTCTGATCGCTCCTCTTCATCAAGGCCCGCCAAGTTTCGCGCTTGGCGGGCTTTTCCTTTCCTGCAACTCGGAGGGCGTCGAGCGAATCGCAAACCCAAATGACATTGTGGCTCGCCATTATTCCGTCTGATCGTAAGACACTGATTTGCAAACATGCAGACATGGCAGCCCTGCTCTTGTCCTCACTCGATTCCTTCGATTACTGCTGAGCGGTCACCAAGCCGTTGCGCTCGAGAATGCTGCCTGCGGCTGCAGCTCGCAGCCTTCCAGAGAAAACATAGGCGACCTGTGCATGGCGAATTGCTGAATTGTTCCAAAATCAGCCTGGGTTTTTATTCTGGTAGCATCATGCCAGGATGCGCGACTTGCTCGTCCTATTCATTCACTTGATCGTCACTCTGATCCGACGGCAACACCGGGCGGAGTTCGTTCCGGTGTTGCTGAAACTGTGCTAGTCCGTCATCAACTGCTGATCTTCCATCGGGGCGCAAGCGTGCTCTCAACGCTGTTCGTCGCAGATCGCATCATCGCCGTGTTTATGTGTCTTTTTCATGCGCCCGACACGCGTTTTGCGTTCCGCCCTCGTTCTGAAAGCTTCCACTCTGCTGCACTTTCACAGTGTGCTGAGGAAACGGAATATCACAGATTGTTTTCGTCCGTAAGGCGCCGTCGATCTGGCCCGAAGAGACGGGACCGCAGAAAGACCTCATCGACGCCGTCGTTGCAATGAAACGGCGCACTGTCAACCGGGGATGTGCCCGCATTGCTCAGCAGATCGCGTTGGCTTTCGGCATCGAGATCGACAAGGATGTTGTTCGCCGTATCCTGAGTGCTCACTTGTCGCAGCGAAGTAGAAATGTCCTAATCGAGCGAAGTAGGAATGTCCTGTTGACAGACTCAGGTCTGGATGCAAGAGGACAGGTT
>DASQLD010000562.1:0-11147 GCA_035630195.1 Bryobacteraceae bacterium | reverse complement strand
GGATGAAACAAACACGCTATTACGGATGATTTTGTCAGGCGTAGCGCTGAGCGACGGTGACCAAATCTATATTGCTGCGCGATGCCTGCACGAAGCGAAGCAGGCATTTCCGAACGGTTCGTTGGATGATCCGTTGGTCCGGTCGATCGTTGGCACCCTCATTTATCGCTCGCAGCCGCGGAGTCTGCGTTCGGTTTCGGCGCGCAAGAAGGCCATTCAGTTTCTCGGACCTCTCAAAGAACCGCGCGCTCTCCCACACTTAATCGCGCTGGCGCTGAAGAAGATGCGGCCCGACGCGAAAGGAAAGTTGACGTACGATTTCTCGGGTGTGAGGTTATCCGCCATCAAGGCTCTACTACATACGCCTGTTACGGTGCTTGAATATGTCCGAACCGAACGCGAGTGGAAGGACAACGTCGCACTGCACGATACGCTTGACGCCTGGCTTAAGTTCGATCCGGATAGGTTATGCGGGCGGCTCCAGAACTCGGATGATATCGCGGTATCTTCGCTCGCGGCATTTGCTCTCGCGCTTACCAAGCTCGACGTTGCCCACAAGGCGCTGGAAGGACAGTTCCTTCGAGCTGACGCGAGTTCTCGAGAGAACGGCGTCGATTTGCTTTGGGCATTGACGGATGCGCTTCTCGAAGTCGGTGATCCTGGACTGGCGGAATTAATCGCCAATAATCTCGCGCGGGAAGATCTAAGACATCAGCTTGCGTATCTTATGGGAAAGATCGGATCCACCCATCTCGAGTCCGCGAGCTGCCGCTTTCTGCGCGATAACCTCGAAAGCGGCGATGCTACCCTACGGGGCCGTTGTCTACAGGCTTTAGCCGAACTCCGGGATACGTCAGTGCTTGACCGCTGCCACAAGTGGATCGACGATCGTAATCCGACGCTTCGCTACTATGCGCTTCAGGCGGTACGGCATATCGGGACAGAAGAATCTTTGGGACTGCTGACACAATCACAGGGACGGGCGGAGAATGAAGCGGCGACGACGGGGACTCTGGCACTGGAACGGCTACGACTCGAAGTCTACGAAGACATCTACTGGCGATTGGCCGGCGGCCGTTCACGAGAAATAATGATTCCAATTCAACAAAGCCGCAGCTAATCGCCGCCGACTGAGGAGATATTAGGATGCCATTCCGACAGAGTCCTGAAACCCATGCCCCATATAGCCTCATCGCCTTCGACAAAGAAGGCATAGAACGTACCGACGATCCGGACGGCCTGAAAGGGCTGATGAGCGCTCGTGTGATTGAGGAAGCTAAGCAATCGGCGCCAACGGATATCTTCCTGTTCAGCCACGGCTGGAAAGGAGACATCATCGCGGCTGTCGATCAATACAACCGTTGGATCGACGCCCTCGCGAATCTTACTGCAGACGCAAGTCGGATGGGAAGTTCGTTCAAGCCAATGTGGATCGGTTTGCACTGGCCAAGTCAACCCTGGGGAGAGGAAGAGCTCGGCGGCGCGGCTTCGTTCTCTACCGTGGCCGCCGATGGTGTCGCTGCGCCTGCCAATCTGCTTGAAACCTATCTCGATCGTCTTGATCTTACTCAATCTCTACGTGCGCGCGAACTAATGGGTGTTATCTTTCGCGAGAATCGCGTGAATGCGGGCGCATTGATACTGCCGGAAAACGTGGAAGACGCCTATACCGAGCTTGCGGCAATGCTTCAATACAAATCCGGAGAAGTCGGATCTGATCCGAGTTCCGATAACTCAGAATACTCGGCGCAGGGCGCGTTCGATGCCATGAACTCCGCTGGAGTTGCATTTGGCTCCGGATTCTTAGGCGGATTGCTTGGACCTTTGCGGCAGCTCTCGTTCTGGATGATGAAGAAACGCGCCCGGACCGTCGGCGAGGGCGGTATGTACCGGTTCGTAGCGCAATTGCAGCAAACTGCGCCGAACGCTCGTGTCCACATCATGGGCCATAGTTTCGGATGTATCGTAGCCTCCTCGATTGGCGGTGGCCCTGGCGGAAAGGGTCCCCTCCCACGACCCATTGACTCGTTGGTTCTTGTACAAGGCGCCGTATCGCATTGGGCTCATGCCGATTCCATTCCGTCCACCGGCGGTCGGGGATACTTCAATGCCATGCTGCGCCGCAATGCTGTCAGGGGGCCAATCATCACGACGAGGTCGGTTCACGATACCGCAGTTGGAGTCGCTTACCCTGCAGCCGTAAGCCTGGCGCTTCAAGATCCGAGCTTTGCCGTCGATCCGGCCCTGGTGAAATGGGGAGCCATCGGCGCTTTTGGAATCCAAGGCTACTCGTGTATCGATCGACCTATGCTTGGCGAAACTGGCGACTATCAGTTTGAGCCAGGCAAGATCTATAATCTCGAAGCAAGCCACTTCATCAAGAAGATGGATGGCATGAGTGGAGCGCATTCCGACATCGACGGTCCGCAGGTAGCGCACGCGATCTGGCAGGCGGCTTTAGCCTCCATTCCTGTTACATCGACCACGCCTACTGCGTTCGAAACCGTGACGACCGCGCCTGCCGTGCTCGCCACGGTCAATCCGCTGTCTGAAGAAGACATGCCTCTTCCTTTTGGTGTGCAGGCTGAAACCGGTCGGTATCTGCCGCCGATTAAGGAGTCCGATCTAGACCACATTGCAGGACCATCCCGGCTTGCACAGATCCGCGCCGAGAACGCGGGCGCATCGCATCTATCCGCCATAGCCGAGGTGCAACCGGACGATTTGTCTTTGACGGGATGGGGAGTCATTTTCTCGAATTCCACACCGGCCGATCAGAAGAAGGCAATCAAGGATGCGCTAAAGCCGCTGCTCGATCTCCGAAAGGCTCAGTCCGGTGATTTGTTCAAGATCTTCGATGATCAAACTGGCTATCGTGCAGGCCTCGGAGCCGAGCAGTGGCTTACCTCAAGGGGTTCGAGTCTTCAAGTGGTGGATCCGTCACAGGGTGTTCCGTACTACCTGCTGCTCGTGGGACCTCCAGCCGATATCCCTTTCGAGTTTCAATATGACCTCGACACGTATTTTGCCGTAGGCCGCATTTCTTTTGACAATGCCGAAGAATATGCGCGATACGCAAACAACATCGTCGAATTCGAGAAGAATGCCGTTCAACAAAAAAGCATCGCCGTTTTCGCCGCGCGCAATGACGGGGATCGCGCTACGGCGTTACTTCATGATCAGATTGCGCTGCCGCTGACGCAGGGCGCCGGAGCGATGAAGCCGTTAGGGAAAGCGCAAGGCTATTCGATGGCGCCTTGTCTCGCCGATGCGGCGACGAAGGATGGGTTGTTGAATCTGTTAGGCGCCAAGCCTGCAATCCTATTCACCGGTTCACACGGTGTCGCGTTCTCGCCCGCGGATCCGCAACAGAAGGTCAAGCAGGGGGCGATTCTCACGCAAGATTGGGGTGGGCCAGGGAGTCCGATCAGTCCCGATACATACCTTACTGCGAATGATTTGCCGGCCGATCTCAATTTGAATGGAACGATTCACTTCTTCTTCGCATGCTACAGCGCGGGCTGTCCGAAGAACGACACATTCTCATATGGCGCGAACAATCAGCCTGTGCAGATCTCCCAGGATACGGTTGTGGCTCGCTTGCCTCAAAAGCTGCTGTTGCAAGGAGCGCAGGCTGTGATTGGTCATATCGATCGCGCATGGGCATATTCGTTCCAAAGCAGTAGCGGTCAAGCAATGGCCCAGTCTTTTCGGGACCCTTTAGTCCGGCTGGTGCAGGGTCGGCGGGTCGCCGACGCCTTGGATGTGTTCGATCAGCGTTGGACGGTGCTATCAGCGGGCCTGCTAACTCTGATGCAGAATCGCGACGCGATGCCTAGTTCGGTCCCGGCAGCCGTACTCGCCAACCGATGGGTGGCCCGTGACGACGCGCGCAATTACATTGTCCTTGGTGACCCTGCGGCGAAACTGAAAGTCGCCTAAGCGCTAGTAGCTATGCTCGCCTAGCTCAACACGCCCCCGGAAAGTCCAGTACACCGCAGCCGTATAGGCAAGCACAAATGGAAGACCAATGATGACGATAATCAGCATGCGCCATAGCGTTCCAGCGCTCGACGCCGCGTTGTAGATAGTCAGCGCATTCGCAGGATCATTACTCGCCATCACCAGATTGGGAAACAAGGCAATCCCAAACAATCCAACCAGGCAAAGAATCGTCACCGTGGACGATGCGAACGCCTCGATTGGCCTGTTGCGATGCACGGATCGAGGGATGTTCGCTATCGCGAGCACATTCAACAAAACAACCGCCGCCGCCCAGGGATAGTACCGAAAGTTCACCGTTGCTCTAGGGATCGCTACCAGCGTGTACATCGTACCGATGATGTATAGCACCAGGAAGATGCCCCAGCAGTGCCACATCCACCCGCGGACTCGATCCCGCGCTTCTCCTTGCGGTAGTTTGAGAAAAAGATAGATGGCTCCATGCATCGCGAACATGGCTACGGTCACGGCGCCTGCCATTAACGCATACGGGTTCAGCAGATCGATGAAGTCACCGATGAATATGCCTTGCCGGTTAAGCGGCATGCCCATCATGCCATTTCCGACTGCGACACCGAACAGGAAGCTCGCCAGAAAACTCGAGAAGAAGAAGCCGAAGTCCCAGGCCCGCCTCCATCCTGTGGATTTCATCTTGCTGCGAAACTCGATCGACACAGCGCGAAAGATCAAAGCAAAGAGCAACAGCATGAAAGCGAGATAAAAACCAGAGAATACCGTTGCATAGGCGTCGGGAAAGGCCGCGAACAAAGCTCCACCAAATACGACAAGCCATACTTCGTTCCCGTCCCAAATCGGTCCGATGGAGTTTAGGAACAACCGCCGATCGTGATCGGTCTTTGCCAGCGGATGCAAGATGCCGACTCCGAAGTCGAACCCATCGAGAACAGCGTATCCTCCCAACAAAACGCCGAGCAGAATAAACCAGATTACGTGCAGGTCCATGAATCAGGCGCCTCCGTTACCGAACGGGTCCTTCGCTTCCGACATCGAATCTTCATGCAATGTCCGTGCTGCTGAGGCCGATAGCCACCCTTTGCGCTTATCTCCCAAAATCTTAACTGGCTGCGGGCCTTTTTGAATCTTGTCGTTCAGCACGTACAGCCATACCCAGAACAGCAAAAGATAGATGAAGCTGAACATGATGATCGATGCCAACACATGACTTCCCTTGATGGATTCTGATACGGCGTTGCGTGTGAGCAGCCCCTCGCTGAGCTGGTATTGGATCATCCCGGCCGCATCGAACGCTATGTTCCCGGACACATCGCGAACAACATTGGGATGGACGATCCATGGCTGACGTCCTACTTCAGCGGTCACCCACCCAACCTCATTGGCAACGAACGGTCCGATTACCGAAACGACAAAAATACGGAGCAGCCATCGTTTATCGAACAGCGTCCCTCGCCATCGGAGAAAACACGCGAGCAGAGTCAGGGCAATGAAGTACATCCCTAAGCCAACCATGATGTGGAAACTATAGAAGGTGATGCCGACCGGAGGCCAGAATTCGCGTGGAACCTTATCGAGTCCGATGACGACTGCGTTCGGGTCGTTGTGGGCAAGCATCGACAGCATCCCCGGAAGGGCCAGATGCATCGTCATCTTGCGCTCTGCAGGGTGGGGGATACCCATCACCGTTAGATCTCCGCGCCCGGTGGTGAAGTGTCCTTCCATCGCGGCAAGCTTCGCAGGCTGATACTTCGCGACCATTTGCGCATTGCTATGACCGGAAATCAGCGCAGCCAAACTGGCAATCGTCGCGAAGATCAGCGCCCCTGAGAACGAGCGCCGCGCGAAGTCCTCATGCCTGCCCTTCAGCAGGTACCAGGCAGAGATACTCATAATGAAAAACGAACCCAGGACAAATGCGCCTATCAACGTATGCGTCAACCGTTCAATCGTGGACGGATTGAAGACGACGGCCCAGAAATCGGCAGTCTCAGCGCGTGTCACCGGCGTGCCGTTGCGGACCATCGTAACGATCTTGTGGCCGGCCGGAGTCTGCTGCCAGCTATTGGCGACAATGATCCACACTGCGGAAAACATGGAGCCAATCGCGACCAGACACGTGGCAAAGAAATGGAATCGCGGTGTGACTTTCTCCCACCCGAAGACAAGAATTGCCAGGAAGCCCGATTCAAGGAAGAAGGCGAATATTCCCTCTGCCGCCAGCGCGGATCCGAACACGTCTCCGACAAATCGCGAGTACGGAGCCCAGTTCGTACCGAATTGAAACTCCATTACGATGCCGGTCGCGACACCCATCGCAAAGCTCACCGCGAACAACGTTGTCCAAAATTTCGCGGCCATCTCGTAAATCGGCTCACGAGTTCGCAGGTACATTCCTTCCAGGTACATCAGCACCACACCCATGCCGATCGTGAGCGGCGGAAACAGGTAGTGGAACATGATCGTGAGCGCAAATTGTATTCGGGATAGAAAGACGACGTCGAGATCCATTCCTGCGTCCTTAAAGGGGGCGGACCGCTCCCAGACTAACATCCTCTGCGCTCAGCCTGAAACATCGACGGCGTGTTCTGATTTCTTCGATCGCCGACGTGGTATGCTGTCCTGCGAAAAGTGTTCAGCCGGCATCATAGGAAAGCGCGGCTATTGTTCGGGCTGTCAGATATCATTCTGACCGCGCTCGCTTTTGAAGCTGCCTACCAAACTCGACTCTGGCTCCCGATCGAGAGGAATTTTTATCTCACAGTCCCTCTCAAGGCGCTACTGCTCGGGACCGCTGTCGTTAGCTGGCTTCTGCTCGGTTATTGGCTGGAGTTATACGATCGCCTTGACTCGGCGCATCCGGCTGTCGTTATCCGCGATACGTTCCGTCAGTGCGTGGCCGGCACGGTTGTCCTGATCCTGATGGAGTTCCTGCTTCGACTCGACCTGAGCCGCAGTTTTCTCCTGCTGTTTGCCTTTTATAGCTGGTTTCTTCTCTGCCTGTTTCGATGGCGTGCAGGTAGCTTGGTCGGTGTGATTCGACGAGAGTTCGGAGCCGCCCATTATGTGATGGTGGTGGGGCTCGGTGATAGCGCGAGGAGAATTGCGCGGCTGCTGGAGCAATCCGAACCATACGGCGTGCGGCTCGCAGGCTTTTTCTCCGACGATGCAACTTCTGTGATTGAGGCAGTTCAACTGGATAAGAAGTATCTCGTTCATCCGATCTCCCAGCTTTCGAGTGTGCTGCAGCGCCAAGTGATCGATGAGATCATTTTTGCCGTTGATACCCGTCGTTTGGCTGAACTCGAAGACGTATTTCTGCTTTGCGATGAAGAAGGCGTTCGGACTCATGTTGCCGTCGATTTCTTCCCGCACGTCAACAGCGGCGTTCAACTCGACCGCCTTGGTCCGGCTCCGCTTCTTACGTTCGCGGCCGCGCCGGACGACGAAGTGCGCCTGATGTTGAAGCGTCTCATCGATATCCTCTTGACTGCCTCGGCGCTGATCATCCTGTCGCCGTTCATGGCTGTCATTGCGCTACTAATCCGGATTACATCGCCCGGTCCGATTATTTTCCGGCAAGTTCGCTGCGGATTGAACGGGCGGCGATTTGTTTGTTTCAAGTTTCGATCAATGTGCGTCGGCGCCGAGCATATGAGGGCGCAACTCGAGCATCTCAATCAGAAAGAGACGGCCTTCAAAATCAAAGACGATCCTCGATTGACGCCGGTCGGTCGCTACATGCGGAAGTTTAGCGTCGACGAATGGCCGCAACTCTGGAACGTGCTTCGGGGCGAGATGTCACTGGTCGGTCCCCGACCGGCTGTGCCGGAGGAAGTTGAGAAATACAAACGATGGCAGCGCCGCCGCCTGCGGATGCGTCCGGGTTTGACCTGTCTTTGGGCGATTAACGGACGGGACGCGCTCGATTTCGACACGTGGATGCGCCTGGATATGCAATACATTGACCGCTGGTCCCTGGCGCTCGATTGGCATATTATTCTGCGAACAATCCCGCAGGTATTGCTGGGCAAAGGAGCCCACTAGATTGGAACTAATCCCTAGTCATGATGACGTCGTCGAACTCCTGCGTGAGGCCGGAGCCCTGCGGAGCGGCCACTTTTCCTACCCCAATGGATTGCATTCGGAAGAGTACCTTCAGGTTGCGCTGGCAATGCGCTACTACCAGCACGCCAAGATTCTCAGCGTCGGATTGAGCCGGAAATTGCGGGCAAATTCGGAACTGCACGCGATGATTCCGGAATTATCGATCGTCGCCCCTGCGACTGGGGGTTTACCTGTTGCGTATGGCGTGTGCGAGGCACTGCGCGCGCGTCAGGTGTATTGGGCAGAACGGGAAGTTGTCGGCCAACCGATGCGCTTCCGGCAGTACATGGAACAGCATAAAGGCGAAAAGGTTCTTCTCGTCGACGATATTCTCCGAACCGGAGCTAAGCTGACTGAACTGAAAAATTTAGCGGAATCCGCGGGCGCCGAGGTCGTAGGCCTCGCCGTCATGATTTACCAACCGAATCCAATGACTCCCAAATTCGATCCTTTGCCGTTCTACTACCTGGCCCGTCTTGACGGCGACTACTATAAGGATGAAGCGTCTTGTGAGTTGTGTAAACAGGGCGTCCCCGTCGAGAAGGTTTGGGTGTAAGGGGCGTTTTCAATCCAAGTGAGGTTGCGCGCCGAAGTTGATTCCAGCGCGGATGAGGCGGCGGAGGTCTCTGCCTTTTTGCCGGCCGAAGCCATCGATAATATTGAATACTGCCAGCCATCGGACGATTCCACGCGCCGCGTCCCGAAACCGGCTTTCAACGGCATCATTCGTGCGGAAGTCGATAAACCCAGGCTCCGTATGCTCCGCGAACATCCGGATCAACGGCCCGTTCCTCATGCAACGATGTGCGCCTTTTCAACGAATGCCTTGTGGCGTGCCAAGAAGTGCCGCGGGTTAGCCCTTTGCCGTGATCTTTGCGGCGAACGACTGCGCAACGATCTTTCCGTTTCGTATAACGAACGTATCGGTCGCGGCTTCATAAACGTTGTCTGCGGTCTCGGCGCTCCAGAGAACATACGCGTAGTCACCGTCGACGCACTGTTGATGCATGGCGAATGATGCCCCAGGCTTCGCGAATTCCGAAAAGAGCGCCTGAAAAACGGGCTTCATCGCGTCGGGGCCTTTCAGCGCCCCGGCAGGCACAAACAATACAGCATCTGATGAGTAATCGGACAGAATGCTTTCAAGGTTGCCTTCACCGAAGCATTTTAGGTGATGATTAAGAACATCGCTCGTAGACGCCATGGCCAAACCCCCGGATCACGGTTGTTCATGGCATCAACGATGACATATGTCGGTGATCGCTAGGATCATAGCACTTCCTAGATGCTAGTGTTCAGGCTTAAAGCTTCCTGCCGCGTTATAGGAGTCACTGGTTTCATTTAATCTGTCTTCCAGCAACACCGTGCATGTAGGAAAGTTTTTACTTTAGTGCGGCGGTTACGTGTACACTTGTAGCCCGGATGAGCGAGGAGGAGATTACATGAGCAGTGTAGTGCTTATAACAGGGGCGAGCACAGGCTTCGGGAGGGATGCGGCTGAAACACTGGCGCGGCGTGGCCATCGCGTGTTTGCAACCATGCGGGGCGTGAACGGACATAATTCCGAACATCGAGAATCACTCCAGCGGCTTGCGAGTAGCGAGAACCTGCCGCTGCACGTTCTGGAACTGGATGTCACCGACGAAGCGTCTGTGCAGAATGCCGTCCTGAGTGCGTTGCAGCAGGCGGGCCGACTGGACGTTGTGATCAATAATGCAGGCTTTGCGGGCCTGGGTGTGACCGAAGCATATACGCCGCAGCAGTTCCAGCAAATCTTCGATGTCAATCTTTATGGGGTCGTTCGCGTGAATCGTGCCGTTCTTCCCTCGATGCGGCGCCAGCGAAGTGGATTGCTGATTCATGTCAGCTCGGCGGCGGGAAGGGTTGTTGTTCCCGGCTTCGGCGCATACTGCGCAAGCAAGTTCGCGTTAGAAGCGCTCGCGGACGCCTATAGGTTCGAGTTGCAGCCATTCGGCATTGAGTCGGTTTTGGTGGAACCGGGGATCTATCGCACACCCATATTTGACCACCTGATGCCGCCGACCGACGCAGAACGTTTGCTCGACTACGGCAGACGAGGAGAATTTGTGGAACGTGTTCGGGGAGTTTTCCAGAGCGCAATTACCGCCGCCGATGCGCCGGGACCTGAAGAAGTTACTCAAGCTTTCGTTCGACTTGTTGAGATGACACCTGCCCAGCGCCCATTCCGGACTGTGGTAAGCGCTCCTCTAGTGGAACTGCTCCAATCCTATAACGATACTGCTGAACAATTGCGTCCCGCGATCGCGAAGATGTTCAACGTTCCTGAACTGGCTGGCCCCCAGCGTATAGCGGCTGCGGCCGAATAGTCCGACATCACCGTTGAAAGAATTTCATGGGCGGCTTCGGGAGGGCTTCACCACTTGAACGACAGCTTTGTTTGGCGCCGTTTATATTGCTCACTCGGCGTTGCTCCTGCTAAACCGCGCGCCGCATCTTCCCTCAACCGCACTCTTCCGAACGGCTGCCCGTTCTCCAACTACCGCTTACCAGATAGAGGACCATCATGAGCCAGGACAAAGCAGCCGCCCAGCCCAAGCAGCCCGCATCCGAAAAACGGAAGGTTATGGTTGAACTCCGCGCGAACCCTGCGCTAATTGCGGCTTCCGGCCGCGGCGCCGGTAGCGCCAGCTATGTGCGGAAGGAGCCGCTCGACGTCACTGCGCTCTTACCTGAGATGGACATCGACATCGACCCAGCATATCCTCCGACCCGCGTCCCAGCAGCCATCGATAACAGAAAACCCGATTATGACCCCGCTTCCGACCAGCCATCGGACGATCCTTCCCTCCGCGCTCCGAAACCGACTTTCAACTACATCATTCGTGCGGAAGTCGATGAAAGTCAGCTCCGTAAACTCCACGAACATCCGGACGTGGTTGGGGTGTTTTCCGACCCTGAAATCCATCCCTTTATCACCTGCGGCCACAGCTTCGCAGTAGGCACTCATCTCGACGTGGAAAGGCTTCTCTGCGTCCCCAAGATGAAGTCTCACGGCCTGGATGGCTCCGACGTTTTCCTCGCAA
>DASQLD010000561.1:0-4100 GCA_035630195.1 Bryobacteraceae bacterium | reverse complement strand
AAGAAAGTCGCTATCGTCAACGGCGGCACGATCCCCGATCGGGGCACTTTTGGCGTATTCCTTGCGGGCGCTACGCGGGGCGCGCGGGTCGGCGAACTCGATGAGGAAATGGTCTTTGAGAGCCGTACAGGTGACACTATCATCCTAGGTGCTAGTACCTGGCGCATCGAGGAGATCACACACGACCGTGTTCTTGTTTCGCCCGCTCCCGCTGAGCCTGGGAAGATGCCGTTCTGGCATGGGGACACTGCGGGACGGCCTTCCGAATTCGGACAGAAGATTGGCGAAATGATACGGGAGTTGCTTCAACTTCCTCGGCCCGTTGCGTTCACGCAACTTGTGGAAGACCATAGCCTGGATGCCAACGCCGCGGAGAATTTGCTGCGGTATCTGGAGGATCAGGCTGCTTCTGCGGGTGTTGTGCCAAACGATCAGGAAATTTTGATTGAGCGCTGCCGCGACGAACTCGGCGATTGGAGAGTGTGCGTTCTCACGCCGTTCGGGAGTCGTGTCCATGCGCCTTGGTGTATGGCGGTTACATCTCGTCTGCGATCCGAACGCGGCATGGACGTTGAAACGATGTGGTCGGACGACGGGTTCGTCATCCGTCTGCCGGATTCGGAGGAGACGCTCGATACGGAAATGTTGTTGCCGTCAGCGGCGCAATTGCAAGATCTGGTTTTGAAACAATTGGGCAGTACATCGTTGTTTGCGGCCAAGTTTCGTGAGGCTGCGGGCCGGGCTCTGATGTTGCCGAAGCGAAGGCCAGGCGTGCGTGCGCCACTTTGGCAGCAGCGGAAGCGCGCAGCGGACCTGTTAGCGGTTGCTTCGCGCTATTCCTCGTTTCCGATTCTGCTCGAGACATATCGGGAATGTTTGCGGGAACTGCTGGATCTGGGATCAGCGGCGGAAGTCCTGAAGAAGATCGAACGTGGAGCTATTAAGGTCAGCACCATAACGTCAGTCAAGCCGTCACCTTTCGCTTCGGCGCTGTTGTTCTCGTATATCGCCAATTACATCTATGAAGGCGATGCTCCGTTAGCAGAGCGGCGGGCGCAGGCGCTCGCTATCGATCAATCGCAGCTCGAAGAAATTCTGGGTAGTACAGACTTTCGCGAACTGCTGGATAAAGCGGCGATCGATGAATTGGAGTCGCAGCTTCAATCGCTGGAGCCCGACTATCAAGCTAAGCACGCCGACGGTTTGCACGATTTACTACTGAAGCTTGGGGATTTGACCGAACAAGAAATCAGCGCGCGTTCGATTTCGGCTGCTGTCGCGGCTTCGATTTCCGATCTGGTTAGGACTCGGCGCGCCGTGCGTGTTCGCGTTGCTCGCGAGTCACGTTATGTGCCGGTGGAATATGCATCGCGCTACCGCGACGCTCTGGGCGCTCCTTTGCCGCCGGGTCTGGCTGATACGTTTCTTGCTGCCGTTCAGGACCCACTTACAGCGATTGTGCGTCGTTATGCGCGAACTCACGGGCCGTTTACAACGCAGGACGTAGCGACTCGGTACAGCATTGCGCCTTCTCAACTTGAAGGTGTTCTGCGGAAGTTGCACGCCGAAGCCAAGCTTCTTGAAGGCGAGTTCCGCCCAGGCGGAGTACATCGGGAATGGTGCGATCCGGAGGTGCTGCAGCAAATCCGACGTAAATCGTTAGCCAAGCTTCGTCGGGAGATAGTTCCGGCGGAGCGCAACGCCTTTGTGCGTCTTCTTGTGCGCTGGCAGGGAACCCTTGCTCCTCGACGAGGGATGGATGCGCTGCTGGATGCGATCGAAGTGTTGCAGGGCTCCGAACTGATTGCATCGGATCTCGAGCGCGAGATTTTGCCTTCACGCGTGTTGGATTACCGTTCTTCCGATCTCGATACGCTGCTCGCTACCGGCGAGATTGTTTGGTTAGGGAAGTCGCCGCTGGGAAATCGCGATGGACGGGTGTCGCTCTACTTGACCGCCGCGTTAGCCAGTTTGCTGCCACCTGGCTTCGGTGAGAACATTCCGGATGAGCTGTCGGAGCGTGCGCGCCAAATCCTGAGTTTTTTGCAGGAGCAGGGCGCGTCGTTCCATTTGACGATTCATCAGGCGGTTGGCGGCGGATTTCCGGACGATACTACCGCCGCGTTGTGGGAACTGGTGTGGGCCGGGCTGGTTACGAACGACACCTATCATCCGGTGCGATCCCTCTTGTCTTCGGTGGACAAGGAAAGATCGCGCACTCATACGTCCTCGTACATGCCCCCGGGTTCTCCCGGATTTATGCAACGTGTTAGGGCGCGGCGAGAGGTCGGCCAGGGGCGCTGGTCCTCGGTGCGGCAACGAATTCACGCGCAGGTTACGCCCGCAGAATGGAGCGCTGCTACGGCACAACAACTTCTTGTCCGTCACGGTATCGTGATGCGTGAAACGGCGGTTGCCGAGAATGTCCCTGGCGGCTATGCGGCCATTTATCCGGCGCTTAAGACAATGGAGGAAAGCGGTTGGATCCGGCGCGGCATGTTTGTCGCGGGAATGGGCGCTGCGCAATTCGCAACTCCGAAAGCGATTGACATGCTGCGCAGCTTGCGCGTCGACCCGGATCGGCCGGAAACGGTTCATCTTGCCGCTTCCGATCCCACTAATCCATACGGATCTCTGCTGCCATGGCTTGAAGGTTCGAGTGAGCACAACATGTCACGGGCTGCCGGCGCCAACGTCATTCTGGTGAATGGACGGCTTGCGGCTTTCTTCCGCCGACGGAATCCGGCGCTGCTGGTCTTTCTTCCGGACGACGACTCGTCAAGTGGGAAAGTAGCAAGGGAGTTGGCTCAGAAGCTGGCTCTGGTGGCTATCCGATTCCAGAGCAAGCGTGGTGGGTTATTAATTTCAACGATTAACGGCGCGCCTGCTGGAGAACATTTTCTCGCTCGCTTTTTGGAGGAGAGCGGATTTGTGCCGACAGCATTGGGATTCCAAATGCGCCGAGTACAGCGGCCCGCTGTTGATGAGCCCGAGCCGCCCGCAGATGTTTCGGACGAGGAAGATGCCTGAAGGCGATACGATCTTCCGCGCGGCGCGCACGCTGAATCGCGCTCTGGCAGGTCACGTCGTAATCGCATTTGAGACCCAGCTGGCGCAGCTCGCGCGTGTGGATTACGACGCCCCGATAGCGGGACGGACGGTCGAAAGCGTCGATGCGACTGGGAAGTGGCTTCGCATGTACTTCTCAGGCGATCTTATCCTTATCACTCACATGCTGATGAGTGGGAGCTGGCACATTTACAGGCCGGGTGAAAGATGGAAAGTTCGATACGCCGAGATGCGGGTCGCGATCTACACGAAGGACTTTGTCGCGGTCGCGTTCCGTGTTCCGATTGCAGAGTTTCATACAGCAGCAACATTAGAGCGTCATCGGAGCGTACAGCGGCTCGGGCCTGATGTGCTGGCGCCGGAGTTCGACGCGGCGGATGCGGAAAGACAGTTGCGGACGCGTCCCGATCTGGAGGTTGGAGTCGGGTTGCTTCGGCAGTCGCTGATCTCCGGTATGGGAAATGTCTTTAAGTCGGAGGTGTGCTTTGCGAGCGAAGTTAATCCATTTCGGTTGATTGGGACGCTCACCGCGGACGAACTACAGTTGCTGATCACGAATGCTCGCAAGTTCATGCTTCAAAACGTCACCGAGACGTCGAACGACAGCATCGTGACCTATACAGGAATGCGCCGCACGACCGGGCGCGCCAATCCGTCCGAACGTTTGTGGGTTTACAAGCGCGATGGGGAACCGTGCCGGCGATGCGGGACGGTTATCGTGTCGCGAAAACAGGGGCTGGAAGCACGGGTCACGTTCTGGTGCCCTACATGTCAAATATCACAAGCGGCTTCCCCTTAAGATGCGAATTT
Source organism: Bryobacteraceae bacterium (assembly GCA_035630195.1). GTDB lineage: Bacteria > Acidobacteriota > Terriglobia > Bryobacterales > Bryobacteraceae > DASQDN01. The sequence goes on along the minus strand of DASQLD010000561.1, from coordinate 221 downwards.
CGGTAAACTTAAGAAAGAACAGTCGCTCCTTCCGCTAGTTCAACTAAAGGTTTAATGCGCGTAAAAGTACTCCTATTTTTTCTGCTCGCCCAATTCGCGACGCAAGCCGCCGGAACGGCAAGTAAAACTGCTTTGGACAAGCAGTTCGATCAAACCGTCAAGCCGTTCGTGACAAAGTATTGCGTTTCGTGCCATAGCGGCAAAACGCCGGCTGCTCAGTT
>DASQLD010000560.1:0-4822 GCA_035630195.1 Bryobacteraceae bacterium | reverse complement strand
CTTGGCGATATTGTCACCGTCACGGTTGACCCGACTCGTGTAACACAGCCAGGCAAGTATGAAGCGGATATCATCGTTACGCCGCAGACCACCACTCCTGGAGTAGTCGGACAACGAGTGCATGTCACGTTCAATGTGACGGCATCAAGCTCTGTCACGGCCTCACCCGCATCCGTAACCGCCAATCAGGTTGGAAGTACCGTTCCGGCCCCAGTGACCATCGCCATCGCCAGTCCTGTGCCGGGAGTAAACTTCTCAGCTCGGGCGGAAGCGACCTGGTTCACCGTAAGTCCAAACACGGGAATCACTCCTCAGAACCTGACGGTGACCTTTACGTCAGGGAGCCTCCAGCCGGGGGTTTACGATTCGTCGGTCACGATTCTGCCTCCCGGCGCCAATGCCCTCAGCATTCCAGTGAAGCTGACAGTAACCAGCCAAGCAACATTGACGCTTTCGCAGACAGCGCTCAACATAGCGTACACACAGGGCTCACCTGCTCCCGCAGCCCAGACGGTGGGCCTGACGAGCTCAGGAACGCCGATCAACTTCAGCGCGGTCGCGGCTTCGACCGGGAACTGGCTTGCTGTGGCCCCCGCTTCAGGCACTACGGGAGCAACCGGAACTCCGGCCACGAACCTGTCAATTACGGCAAATCCGACGGGTCTTACGCCGGGTACACATACAGGGACCGTTACGATAACGGGCGCCAACGCTTCCAACCCGCCACAGGCGATTACGGTAACTCTCGTGGTTTCCGCTCCAACGCCTGCTGTCATTCGTACGGTGGAGAACGCGGCGCGGAACGAAAGCACCCAGCTTGCTCCGGGTCTGATTATCGCGATCAAGGGCTCCAACCTGGGACCGGCAACCGGTGTCTCTGGGGTTATCACCAATGGCGCCTATGAAACCACCTTGTCCGAGGTTCGGGTATTTTTCGACGGCATCGCTGCACCTATCCTGTTCGCAAGACAGGATCAAGTGAATACGGTTGCTCCCTACGCGCTGTTCGGACGCACCTCAACACGAATTCAAGTCGAGTATCGCGGAATTCGTTCAGAAGGGGTCCAGTACAACGTCGTCGACACGGCTCCTGGCATCTTTACCCAGGATGGAACTGGCCGTGGTTTAGGATCGATCCTGAACCAGAACAACACCGTGAATACAACCAATAACCCTGCGCGCCGCGGCGAGGTCATTGCGATTTACGCTACGGGTGAAGGCAATGTCAGACCATCCGGCGCTGACGGACGGCTCGTCACGGGTACCCTAGAGACGCTACCGCGTCCGACCGCCCAGGTATCGGTCCGGATCAATGGTGTACAGATTCCAGCGGCGAACATCACTTATGCAGGTTCGGCGCCCGGACTGGTCGCTGGAGCACTGCAAGTAAACGTCAGAATTCCCGAAACATTGAATATCACCGCCGCTACGCAAGCGCCGGTCGAGATTCAAGTCGGGAGTAGCGCTTCGCAACCCGGGGCTACGGTAGCACTGATTCCGTAAGTCCAAATATCAACTCAACCACAGGGCGTCCCAGCGATGGGGCGCCCTTTCCTTTTGGTTTGATCTGGTCTTCCCAGCGCGCGGCTATAATGGATTAGAGCAATGCGCGTTTTCCTCCGCGTCGTCCCGCACGCAGTTTCCTTCTGATGAAAGTACAGGTACAGCTGACCGCAGGTATCGAGTCGCTTTTTGGTACTCGAGACGAGAACATGCGCCTCATTGAGGATGGTCTCGAAGTTCAGACTCGCGTCACCAGTGACAGCATTGAGATCGAAGGCGAAGACACCAATGTCCTACGCGCCGAAAGCATTCTGCTGGACTACGCCGGGTTATTACAAGAGGGCTTCGTATTTCAAAACGGCGATCTGAATAGCTACTTGAGGGTGGTTTTAAGCGACCCTGACGTAACACTTCGGAGCTTGGTTTACAGCGGCAAACAGCGGGCCTTCGGCAAAAAGACGCTGGCGCCCAAGACGATGAACCAGCGGCGCTACATCGACGCGATCGATCGTAACGATATGACTTTCGGCATCGGTCCCGCGGGCACCGGCAAAACCTATCTCGCCGTTGCTATGGCTGTTTCCGCGTTGTTAAACAAACGTGTCAGCCGAATCCTGTTAACGCGCCCAGCGGTGGAAGCCGGTGAGAAGCTCGGATTTCTACCGGGAACCTTGCAGGAGAAAGTCGATCCATATTTGCGGCCGCTGTATGACGCGCTCTACGAAATGATCGACACGGAGAAGGTCGACAAGCTGCTGGAGCGCGGCACCATCGAAGTCGCGCCGATCGCGTTCATGCGCGGCCGTACGTTGAATGACAGTTTCATCATCGTTGACGAAGCACAAAACACTACGCCCGAACAGATGAAAATGGTGCTCACCCGGGTGGGCTTTAATTCGAAAATGGTGGTCACGGGCGACATCACCCAGATCGATCTGCCGCCGGGTAAGCAGAGCGGCCTCGTTCAGGTTCTCGACGTGCTCCGCGGGGTCGATGGCATCAGCTTCATCCACTTTGATGAAGTAGACGTCGTGCGTCACAATCTTGTGCAGCGAATTGTACGGGCGTATGAACGCTGGAACAATCTCGTGGGCGCTACCCGTCAGCTTACTTTAAAGCTGGGTAATGACGCCGAACCGGAAGCGCCGGAAACGCCGCGTTCCTAATCCCCGCATGTCTCCTGACGGTCATATAGTCTCTTTTCGACGTGCTGGAAATGGATTACCTCGTTCCGAGCTGCGCGCGTTCGCGACGGCGCTGGTGGAGGAAGTAAGCGCCGGCAAATTCTTCGAGTGCCTAATCACGGACGACCGGGAATTACGTCGCCTCAACCGCCAATTCCTCGGCCACGACTATCCCACCGATGTACTTTCCTTCCCCTCCGGATTAGGAGGCCCGTTCCTAGGTGAGATTGCAATTTCCAGGAACCGAGCGGCGGAACAGGCGGGCGAGTTCGGTCACGGCCTCATTCAGGAGCTTAAGATTTTAATGCTCCACGGCGTACTCCACTTATTGGGACTCGATCACGAAAGAGATCGAGGCGCAATGGCTCGCGAGGAAAAGCGTTGGCGGAAACGATTCGGCTTGCCGCTGGGCCTGATCGAACGTGTAAAGTTATGACGACCGTCCTCCTATTGGTAGTCATGTTCGTGGGAGCGTTGCTTCTCGTCCACGTCACGCTAGTGCAAATGCTCTATATGGATACGGTTCGTCTGCGTGCGCGAGAGCTGCCGTTTTTGGAGATGTTTCGAAGCGGCTTTGACGAACGTCTCGGACTGAAACCAGACGAAGGAATCCTCACATTCTCGCTAGTCAAGCACACAATGCTTGCGCTAGTAGGCGCGATCACTTACCAAGTGACGGGTAGTTTGCTCGAAGCGTGCCTGATGGCATGGGCAGCGATGCTTCTTCTCACATACATTGTGCCGCAATTCCTGTATCGGCGGACGAGCGGAAAATGGTTCGTTTCGATGGTTCCTCTGACTCGAGGATTGATCTACGCGGTCAGGCCTCTGACGGCTTTCCTTGGCTTTTTGCAATCTCTGGCGCAGCTCGGCGAGACGGGAGCCACGGCGGAAGAGCCATCGACGCAGCAGGAAAACGTGGAAGCGCTAATTACCGCCGGTACTGAGGAAGGCATCATTGAAGAGGAAGATCGCCGGCTCATTCATTCCGTTGTCGCCTTCGGAAACAAGACAGTGCGGGAAGTGATGACGGCGCGTCCTGCAATCGTCGCGATCTCAGCCGCCTCCACGCTCGAAGACCTACGTCAACTCGTCATTCATGAGCAGTACTCGCGGATACCGGTCTACGAAGGATCCATTGATCAGATTTTGGGTTTCATCCACGTGCGCGACATGTTCGAACTCGATCACACGGAACGACTGAATCATACGGTGCGCGAGCTTGTCCGTCCCATTCGTTTTGTTCCTGAAACAAAGCCTGTCAACGATCTGTTGCGAGAAATGCAGCAGGACGGAAACCACATTGCGGCAGTCGTCGACGAATATGGCAATACAGCGGGCTTGGTCACGATGGAAGACATGGTTGAAGAGATTGTCGGCGAAATCCGTGACGAGCATGAGCCCGGCCTCGACGTAGAAGTCGATAGCGGGGGTGGCTACATAGTGTCCGGAAGTTTCGATGTAGATCACTTGCACGATCTGGTGGAGTTCCGAAAGCCGGAAGATTCCGAGTCGACAACGGTGGGCGGTCTAGTCACCGAATGGTTGGGGCGTGTGCCGGAAGTTGGCGAGACAATCGAGAGAGAAGGAGTGAGGATAGAGGTACTCGGCGGCAACGAACTTCGCGTTGATCAAGTACGTATCTCGAGGGCGGAACCGGCAAATAGCAATGGGGAATAAAAAACGTCGGTTCTCGTCAGGCTTTGTCTCCTTGATTGGCCGTCCTAACGCAGGAAAATCAACGCTCTTGAATGCTCTGGTTGGGACCAAGGTCGCAATCGTGGCGGACAAACCGCAGACCACACGTACCGCCGTTCAGGGAGTCTGGAACTCCCCTGACGCACAGATCGTCTTCCTTGACACTCCAGGCATTCACAAGTCCGATACTCTCTTCAATCGCAGAATGATGCAGGAAGTTCGCGCCGCCCTTGACGAGCGGGATCTTCTGCTTTATTTGGCTGATGCGACACGAGGAGTAGGTCAGGAAGACGCGATGGCGATCGACATGGTACGTAAGGCGTCGACACCCTCGTTTCTCGTTTTGACCAAAGTCGATCTGGTACCGGACAAACGAATGTTGTTGCCGCGCATCGAACAATATCGCGAGAAGTATTCCTTTGACCAGTACATTCCAG
>DASQLD010000559.1:0-20091 GCA_035630195.1 Bryobacteraceae bacterium | reverse complement strand
CCCAAGCCGAAATCACCAGGATTGCGGGCTTGGAAGACAAGCGCCGAATATTTCCGCGCTATTCGTGCTTATGAAGGCGGAGATACGGCAACGTTCGATCGTGCCTACAAAGAGGTGGTAAATACGTTCGAGGCGCTGCTGCAGCAAGCGCCCAACCACGTAGGTGTTCTCGCGATATACGGTGGGTCGATATCCGCGCTCGCGCACAGACTGCCGCCGCGGTTGCAGGCGTCCGCGAATAAACGCTGTGCAGAGTTGTTTCTCCAACTCGAGGAAGTACAGAAGGCGCAATTTGAAAAGATGCCCGTACATCACCGTGGCGAAGTGCTGTCAGGAGTCGCTCAAGGTGCTGCTCGTTCCGGTCAAGAAGAATTGGCGCGGACCTACCTGACGCGCATAGTCGCGACTCTCGATGGAACGCCGTATGCGGCGTTCGCGCGCGACATGTTGCAGCGCCCGGAGTCCATGAAGACCACGAAGATCGCCTGCAATACGTGTCACGAGCCCAACCGGCTGGCAAATTTTTATAAGGGCGAGCAGTAAGTTGCCAAAAACCCGCCTTATTTGTTGACGCTGATGCGCGTACGAAACGCCGATCATCCTGCCCGGCTTTATCTGGCTGGGCTAATGCTCTACGAGCTGCTGTACGACCTGAACCCATTCCTCTAATCTGCGGGAACGGCGATCCCGCTCCTGCTCCCAGCTTTGCGTATCTTCCGGGTATTCCGCTTCGCCCGAGCGCTGCGTGCCGTGCGCGGTCTAGCTCTGATCGGATTGCTCTTGTCACTGAACCGTAGCATGCGAACGCTCCGGGCAGCGATGGACCCAAGGGACTTCATCGTAACCGTCCTCGATGAAGGGATCGCCGACGAATTCGCAATCATTGAGGAGCAATACGACCAGGCCGACATGTCTCTCGTCCAGGCGTGCGCCCAAGTCTTCGGCAAACTCGACGGTCAAAGTGCTTCGACCAGCTCGAGACCCGTATCACCCACAGATTCGAACGTGCACTCCGCTCATAAAACGAGATCCACGCTCGATTCCGCCGCCGTCCGACAGAAAGCAAAATGGCAAAACGAACCCAACAATAGGATCCACGCCGTCAATCTCCCGCGAATTTCCGAAACGCAACCGAACGCCGGCGCACAGCAACGCGCATCTGAAGCCGAGCCGAGCCCCTAATGATCACCCGATTCGGCGACTCCCGATTCGACAAATCAATGCTGCGCTACCGTCGCAAGACCTTGACCACCAACTATGAACCCTGGAGAAGCGAATACAACTGACCATCATCAAAGTCTCAGTCACTTTCCTGAAGCGCACGCATCCGTCATTGCGAGCTCGAACGAATCGGCCAGCTGATCTCGGATCCCCCGCAACCACCACACGTATCGCCTGACGACCGCATTCGTTAAACTGAACAAAGTGCTAGCTCTGTTACTCCTTATGGGCGTTCTCGCGTACTCCGGGAAAGCTGCGGGTACACTCGAATCCACATTTACGAACGCTGTTACAACTCTCTCACGAGGTGACCTGAACGCCGCCGAAGAAGGCTTTCGTTCCGTATTGAAGCAGCAGCCAAATCACATCGGAGCTCTCGGAAACCTTGGTGTCATCTATTCCCGTACTGGCCGCACGCGCGAATCAATCGCTACTTACAAAGCCGCCTTGAGACTGGCTCCCAACGATCCACCATTGCTTCTGAACCTTGGTCTGGCCTATCTCAAAGAAGAAAATCAGAGCGAAGCGAAGAGTGTCTTCGCCCAACTTGCCAAAGACCGGCCCTCTGACCGCCGGGTCCGGGAACTCCTGGCTGCTACGCAAGTCCATACACAGGAAAGTGACAAAGCGCTGGCGCTACTCAAGGAGTTGCCGCAAACTCCGAACGTCATTTTCTTGACCGGTCTCGCCTACCTCAAGCTCGGGGATCGACAGAGGGCTCGCCAAATCCTGGACGTTGAACTTCCAAAGACGATAACTCCCGCCCAAGCGGCATTTTTGAGAGGAAAGGCCTATTACGACGCGACCCACTTTGACGACGCCATCCGCGAATATCGCAGGGCACGTGAGATCGATGCCGGCATACCCGGTTTATCCCTTGAGTTAGCCCGTGCGCTGGTAAGCGCGCGAGAGAACGATGCTGCCGAAGCCGAGTTGCGAAGCATCCTGAAACAGAGGCAAACGGATGCCGACGCTTCCTACCTCCTTGGCGCAATACTGGTGCAGCAGGGCAGGGAACAGGAAGCGACGCCGTTCCTGGAAACAGCGCTGTCAGCGCGCCCCGATGGTTGGGGAGCCTACTACTATCTCGGCCGCGCCAAAATGCAGCTTGATGACGCCGAGAACGCCGTACCATTGTTGCAGCGCGCCGCTGATCTCAACTCGGACGAGTCCGCCGTCTATTATCAGCTATCCCGTGCGCTCAAAGCTGTCGGCCGCGACGCGGAAGCGCAGAGAGCCTCCGCGCGAGTGGCTCAGCTCAAACGCCAAGGCGTGACAAGAGATCAGGAATCGGTGATTGTTCGCGGCGATGTGAATGGTGACCCTCGGTGACTCGTCGCGACCTGATCTACCTCTTGCCATCGTTCGCTGTCGCGCAAGGTGTGTCCACACGTAGCGTAAAGCCAACACCCCGCGGGAAGCCATCGGGTGTTCCTTTCAACGCAAGATTCACCGACGTCGCGCTCGAAGCCGGTCTCAAGACCGCCATTCCATACGGTGGCGTCGACAAAAAAACATACATTCTTGAAACAGTCGGCTGCGGTGTCGCCTTCTTCGATTACGATAACGACGGCTGGCTCGATATACTCGTGCTAAGCGGCACCCGGCTTACCGATCCGCCTCCCGAAGCTACGAATCGGCTCTATCGAAACAATCGCAACGGCACGTTCACGGATGTCACGGAGAAAGCTGGGCTCACGCGAACCGGGTGGGCTTCCTCAGTCACGATCGGCGATTACAACAACGATGGATACGAAGACCTGTTCATCACTTACTGGGGCCAGAACGTTCTCTATCGCAATAACGGGGACGGCACGTTCAGCGATGTGACCGGCCAAGCCAAACTTCTACAGACTGGAACCAACTGGGGATCCGGTTGTACTTGGGTCGACTACAACCGCGACGGACTCCTGGACCTGTTCGTCGCCAATTATCTCGAATTGGATTTGAGCCGCCTCGCAAAGCCCGGGGAAAAATCGAATTGTAATTGGAAGGGTGTTCCCGTTAACTGCGGCCCCCGCGGTTTGCCGCCTAGCCGTCACCGTCTATACCGCAATAACGGCGATGGCACATTCACCGACGTGAGTGACGCCTCGGGAATCGCAAAAGCAACTGGTTCGTACGCGATGACCGCTGTGGCGGCCGACTACGACAACGATGGCTGGCCCGACATCTATGTCGCATGTGACTCGACGCCGAGCTTTCTGTTCCGTAATAATCACGACGGAACTTTTAGAGAGGAAGGGATTGAACGTGGGGCCGCTCTCAGTGAAGATGGCATCGAGCAGGCGGGAATGGGCGTTGGGCTCGGAGACAGCAATCTGGATGGTCATCTCGATATCCTCAAGACACACTTCGCCGACGATACGCATGTGCTGTATCGCAATGACGGCAAAGGCTCCTTCGATGACATCACGGTCCGCAGTGGCTTAGGAGTAGACACGCGATACATCGGCTGGGGCGCCGGCATAGTCGACTTGGACAACGACGGTTTGCCTGACCTGTTCATAGTCACCGGAAGCGTGTATCCGGAAATCGAGAAAACCTTGCCGCAGTATCCCTATAAGACTCCGCGACTGGTATTTCGGAATCTGGGTCCAAAGTTCGAGGAATTGATCGAAGAAGCTGGACCGGGTGTAGCGGCCGTGCATTCCAGCCGCGGATGTGCCTTCGGCGACTTCGATAACGATGGAGATGTCGATATCCTCATCTTCAATATGAATGAACCTCCGTCACTCCTGCGCAACGACCTGTCTGGATCAGGAAAATGGCTCAAGGTCTTACTGCAGGGTGTGAAATCAAACCGGAGCGCGATCGGCAGCAGGGTCACCGCGAAATACGGTGGCCGTGTACAGACTCAAGAAGTTACTGCCCAATCCAGCTTCTATTCTGTAAATGATCGAAGGCTGCACTTCGGTCTCGGTCAGGCAGCATCTGCGGAGTTGGTCGTTCGGTGGACAAACGGCGGCGTCGAAACGTTCTCCAACGTGAAAGCCAATCAGATAGTAACAATCAAAGAGGGTTCGGGAATCGTATCGCCGAAAAGCGATCGAAAGTAGGTAGGGTCTTCCGCAAAGCAAAAAGCCGGATGCGGCGAACCGCATCCGGCTTCAAGAGGCAGGAGTAACTCAGCCTATGGAATGGTCGACGACCGGAACCGGACGGTGACGGTTGCCGTGGTTTCTTGACCCGCCGCGTTACGTAGGGTCAAACGGAACGGATAGTCACCGGCGAGGCCGGCGAGTTGGACGCGTGTGCGAGCTTGGCCCTGGTCCAGAACTGCGGCTCCGGTACCCAGAGGAGTCCAGACGAAGGTGAGCGCGCCGCCCGACGGATCTGTCGACTGCGAAGCGTCGAGCACGACTTCCCGATTGAACGTTTCGATTACGGACTCAACATTCGGTATCGGCCCCGGAGGTGTAGGCGTTACGGTTACGGCTACCGTACAGACGGCCGTGCGATTTTCGCTGCCTGTAGCGGTAATCGTATACGTTGTGCTGGCGGCAGGCATGACGGTCACAGGACCGTTCAGGCCGGCTCCCGCTACAGCGGGGGTGAACGCGACAGCGGTAGCATTCGCCGTCACGTAGCTGATGACGACGGCTGATCCCGGAGCGGGCGAGGTGCTGGGAGCCGCCGCGCAACCGGTGATGGTTGGCGCGGGGCCGGGGCCAGGTCCTGGTCCACCTGCCACAGTAACAGTAGTGGTTGCCGTGACGGTTCCCGTGCTGTTAGTTGCGGTAAGCGTGTAAGTGGTATTCGCGGTAGGCGAGACAGCGCGCGTACCGGTCGGATCTACGTTCCCGATGGTCGAGATACTGACGGTGGTCGCATTCTCGACACCCCAACTCAGCGTGGACGAGTTACCGGACGTGATAGAAGCCGGGTTCGCCGTGAAGTTCAGGACGCGCGGAGCTGTTGCGGTTGCCGATACCTGCACGGTAACGGAACAGTTTGCAGCGCCTTGCGCATTCCGGGCGGTGAGGTTATACGTCGTGGTCGATGTGGGCGAAACCACGCGAGTACCACTAGTCGCGACGTTTCCAATACCGCTGATCTCCACTGTATCGGCGTTCGATGTCGCGTAGGTGATCGTCGCGCTTTCACCCGTCATGATGTTCATCGGCGAGACGCTGCAAGCTGTGAACTGAGGAGATGGGGCCACTTCGACAGTAACAGTCGTAGTAGCCGATACTTCGCCGTTGGCATTGCGGGCCGTCAAGCGATACTGTGTCGTTGTATTCGGGGAGACGGATCTGCTCCCGTTCGCTGAGACGTTGCCGATAGCAGGACTGATGGTGACCGTGTCGGCGTTGAGAACTTGCCAGTCTATCGTTGCTTGTTGCCCGGCCATGATGCGGTCAGGGCTGGCCTGGAAGCGAACGATCTGAATGGCGTTGGTCGCCGTCGTGGTTACGACGGTCGAATCCACTCCTTGTTGTCCCTGCGGATCTTTGACAACAAGGCGGAAGCCATAGCTCTGGCCCTCGGCCGCCGTGAAGCTGGCGCGGGCCGTGTTCATGCCGGAGATAGAGACGGCAGGACCCGACACTTGGCTCCACTGGTAGGTGAGGGTGTCACCTTCCGGATCTTGAGAACCGGAGCCGTCCAAAGTGATCGTACCGGCCTGCACACCGATCTGATTAGGCCCGGCATTGGCTACCGGCGCGTCATTGCCCGTGCGGACCGTACGTGTCAACACTTCATAACGAACGCGTGGAACATCAACGGGAACGGCATGCTGGACACCGTTGTACCCTTCGATGTAGTCCTTCGGGCGCATGAAGTTCCCAAACTGGACGCCGGCGACTACGCGGCCAGTGTTGGCAACGCTCACCAGCGTCTCGTTCATGCCGCCTTCAAGAGTGAAAGCAAAGCGATCGCTCAACGGGAATACGAAACGTCCCGTAGCGCCGATGCGGTCGGCATTCGCGCGGCTCTTCAGATAGCCGGCATTACCTTCAAAGTATGCGCTGCCGCCCAATCCAAACAGCGTGCTGATACCGAATTGATCGATAGTGCGCAAATAGTGTTCTGTGAAGACATTGCGGTTCGCTGTTGCGAGACGGTTAAGAACTGGGTCCTGGAGGAAGCCCTTCGAACCGAACACGCCGAACTTGCCACCACTAAACAAATAATCCAAAGTCAACGAAGCCTGTCCAAGGAGTCCACTGCCGACTATCTCGCCCGGCTCAAACTGCGTTACCGGTCGGTCCGAAAGAATGCCTTGTCCTGGGACGTTGCCGTTAAAGTTTACGTGCTTGAAGCTGGCAAATACGCCGGCTTGGGCGCGCGATGCGAACCGGTTGACTAGCCCGATGTCTGCCTGACCTTCTTGCCGATCGCGGAAGTACATATATTCGCCCTGCATTTGCACAGCGAATTGTTCCTTGAACGGCATGAAGTAACGGCCTCGGCCGGTAAATGTCAGGCCACCGCTCTGGTCTGCTCCAGCGTTTGCGTTGATGGTCGAATAGCGCGGCATACGGGCGCGCTCAATCTGCTCTGCCGTGCGTGTATCGACGATAGAGGCAGTCTGCTGCTCAGTGAGCGGCTTCGGTTGCGCCTTAACATACTTATCGAGTTCATCGTGGGCACTACGTAGCGCCTGAAGATCCTTGCGGAGGGCATCGTTCTCCCCGACGATCTTCTGCAGCATGTTGGCGATATCATCCAGCTTATCCAGCCGGCGCAGGATATCGTCACAGCATTTCTTCTGGAGCGCGAACAGGTCGTCGAGTGTCTTGACCACTTCGGCGACTCCAGCCTTATCGAGAACGGTTCTGCCTTGACCGTCTGTGACGGTCATGAACACGCGCCTGTTCATGAAACGGGCTTCTTTTGCCCTGTCGTTAATCTTCGGCTGGGTCTCGCCGAAGGTCGCGGTTGTTAGTTGTCCGTCGGCGGCGCCATATTTAACTAGAAATGCTTTCACAGCATCTGCGCGCCGCTGGCCGAGCCGCTCGTTATACCGGTTCGATCCGATAACGTCTGCGTGGCCTTCCAATTTGACTCGATAGTCAGGATGCTTTTGTAGCAATTCCGCCAGTCTCAGTAGACTAGGATAGCCATCGGTCAATACAGGTGAATTGAATTCGAAGTTGATCTCTTCCCAGTCATCTTTCGACGCTGTCGTGTTCAGCCCTTGTGAAAACAGACAAGAACTGAGGAGCGCGAAGAGAAAAACTAGCGAAACATACCGCTGATACCGCATTATTACTCCCCCTCTAGTCTCTTCTTGTTATTTGAAAGTACGGTCCCCGAAGCATGTTGAGGTTCCGATCACTTGCATCATACACTAAACCGTTCATAAGACGTCTTTTTTGCTTCTAAGTTTCACGGTTCAATGAAAAAACACACGTATAGGTCACCTGAGACGATTTCTTTGTAACGAACGTTAGTCAAGTTACTAACAGGCCTGTCGTGACAGGGGACAGCAATCCCATTTCGCAAATAAGCGCGAAAATCGTCTATGTTGACGCAGATGCACACCTTTTGTGACATGATCCTTTTGTTATAATTAAAAAGGTTGTCTGCCGGGTAGGTAATCGCTCGCTCTCGGGCGGGAGGAAAGTCCGGTCTCCACAGGGCGGTATGCCGGCTAACGGCCGGGGGGATAGCCGCGAGGCTCATCCAACGGAAAGTGCCACAGAAAATAAACCGCCGGGTTTCAACTCGGTAAGGGTGAAACGGTGCGGTAAGAGCGCACCGCGGTCTCAGTAATGAGACTGGCAGGGCAAACCCCATACGGAGCAAGACCAAATAGGGGAGTAGGAGCGGCCCGCTCCGTTCAGCTCTCGGGTAGGTCGCTAGAGCCGGTCAGTAATGACCGGTTTAGAGGAATGATTACCGCCTCTTCTGAAAGGAAGAGGATACAGAAACCGGCTTACAGCCCGGCAGACACTTACAAACCCGCCTCCATTTCAAGCGAACGCTATAATAACAAGGTGCCTAAAATCACAGTTTTGCCGGAAGGTAAGACAGTGGAGTTCGAGTCCGGAAAGATGCCGTATTCCGAGCATGGAAAGCCTGAATCGATCCTGGATATCTGCCTAAACTACGGTATCCACCTCGATCACGCTTGCGGCGGAAGCTGCGCTTGCACGACTTGCCACGTAATCGTTAAACAGGGCGATGACAACCTCTCGGAGATGGACGACGATGAAGCCGACCGCCTCGACATGGCCCCGGGGCTAACCCTTCACTCACGCCTGGGATGCCAGGCAGTTGTCAAAGGCGACATCATCGTCGAGATTCCGAGCTGGAATAAGAACTTCGTTAGCGAAGGCGGCAGCTTGAAACTCTAACGAGTGGCCGGGGCCCGGCTGCTTCTACCTAACATCCAATCGACAAGATTTGCCATCGTTGGCCCCTGGACCGTCACGTGTGTCCCTTCGACACGTCCGTTGATGGCGTCTCCGATGGATTTGGCCGCGCCCGGGGATTCAGCTTCCATCGCGAGGTCAATTGCTCTGGTTCGGGGATCGAATCCTGCCCGCCCAAACTTGATCTTCGAGACGGGCAGGAAGCTGGGAACGGGACCTACCGAGGCCAACCACGCTTCATTGGTCGATGGAATCTCTTCCGTCAATTTACGCAGGGGCTCCGGGACGCCTGAATTGGCGTTGCGCCTCTCCACCGTCTGCAGGACTGCATCGAACGATCCTGCGATTGCCGTTGTTGGGTTAAGAAATGCGACAGCACCCTTCTCGTCGCCAATGATCGGGATGCCGTTGAAGTTCTCGCGCCGGGCTGATGGCTTATCAATGCGCGGCTCCATGCCCATTGCCGTGAATTTCCCCCGGAGCAAAGCGACCCATTGGATTCCATTCGAGGCAATTAGTATTTCCCAAATATCGGATTCACCAAGCAGCCCCATGCTCTTAGTGAACTCGGAAAGCCGAGGAGAATTCTTAAGCTCTTCGGAAAAAGATGTGGCGCGAATTCTTTGCATTCGAATGCCGGCAAGCATCGTGGTGTCCGGCGGGACTAGTACACCGAGGGCAGGATCAAGGAAGACGGTCGGCGAAGGTTGACGGCGGCAGCCGGTCGTCGCAAGGATCAACGCCAGAGCTGCGATTGTTTTCACATACCGATATTACTTCTCGGAACCCTTACCGGTATATCGACGTCCGAATGATACATTAGTAGTATCCTTACGGGTGAAGACCCTGTATCGAAGGAGTGATCCATGAGCGAGAATGTGCCGGACGCTAGCTCGGACGTAAAAGTACCTATTCTAATTGGCTCCGTAGTGGCGTTACTCGGCGCCAACATCTATCTGTTCTCGCAGCTAAATGGACTAAGGGCCGAGATCGGAGAGTTTCGAAAGTCCACGCAAAATGAGATTAGTAGCCTCAAGGAAAGCTCTACTGTATCTACACAGACTGCGCGTCGCAGCCTCACATCCTTAAAGGATGAGTTGGAGACCGCGCGGAGACAGGCTTCCATGGCAGCAGGTCAGGCGCGCGTGGAAGCACAGAAACATGCCGAGGAACTCGCCAAGCGGTTACAACTCGAGCAGGCGCGTCAGATTAAAGCTGCCGAACAGATGAAAACCGAACTGACAGAAGCCGTCACTAGCGTTGAAAAAGCTGCTGCGACAAAGATCACCGAAGTCAGCACGGAAGTCGGCAATGTGAAGACAGAAGTTCAGACCGCCAAATCCGAACTCGAGAAGACGGTTCAAGACTTGCGGCGTGTTCGCGGTGATCTGGACGGGACGTCTTCGTTGGTTGCGACAAATGGTAAGGAACTCCAAGCGCTCCGAGCGTTGGGAGAACGAAATTATTTCGAGTTCACAATCAACAAGAGCAAAGAGCCCCGGCGGGTTGGTGATGTCGCTGTCATCTTAAAGAAGGCGGATCCCAAAAAGAATCGGTTCACCATCGAGCTTGTCGCCGATGATAAACGAGTTGAGAAGAAAGACAAGAACCTAAACGAGCCCGTGCAGTTCTATGTGTCGAAGGCTCGCCAGCCGTACGAGTTAGTTGTCAATGAAGTCAAGAAAGATCAGATCGTAGGATATCTGTCTGCGCCAAAGGTACAGACCACTCGTAACTAATAACGTGTGGACCAGGGAGCGCAAACCCGCTTCCTGGTAAAAACGACCGCTGGGCTATATTCCTAGTACCTCTGTTAGTCATTCCTTTTCAAACGGTTATAGTTTGGTAGGCCGCATGCTTGATAGACATGCGTGATGCGACACCAGCCAGATTCCGCTACCGCTACTGACGAGTTGATCTCTCTTGGCCAGCTTCCAAAGATAGCTTGGGCCAGTTTGGCTCTGTTCTCGATCAATCTCATCGTAGGAACAGGCATTATGCTCACGCCCACTGTGAAATTAGACCTGTACGGACACGAAGTACAAAGCGTTCGCGCGGCGTCATCGAAACCATCGCCATTTACTGAGGTCATCGACAACCGTAAGAAGAAAGTACAAGCGGCCGCTAAGGTTCGCCCGGTTCTTGCCGAAGAGTCTGCGACGCTCGATATTCCGCGTGTTAGCTCGATGTATGAACTCGATATACCCGTGAGAACACAACCTGTCGTTTATACCTCGGAGCGCGATAAAAAATTTGTGGTTATTAACTAAAGAAAAAGGCCCGCAACGGAGATCCACTGCGGGCCGCTTTCTCTGAGTTAGAACGAGTAACGCAAGCTCAATTGGAAGGTGCGTTCAAAGACCTTCGTAGTGACCTTTCCGAATGTGCTGCTGGTGGGATTGATCATGTTTGCATCATCATCCCTCCAATTCGGGTGATTCGGTATATTGTAGACCTCGCCTCGGAATTGAACCCGATGATTTTCGGAAATCTGGAAGTTCTTGAAGAGCGCGCCGGTCCAGTTTTGCATACCGGGCCTCATGATGATGTTCCGAACCCTATCCTTCACAAAGGTTCCTGCCGCGGGACGAGTAAACAATGCACCCGTCTTAGCAACGGGGTCCTCGTAAACCTTGAAGTAGTAGTTGGCATCATTGGGGCCTTCGGAGAACTGAGGTTCTGACAGATGATGATCGCCGTTGACGGCCCAGAACTGGCTACCGCTTCCAGTGCCCACCCCGGCGAAATCATCGCCCGTGGTAACGGAACGTGGTGAACCGGTCTGGAACTGAGTAACTGCGCTTAGCTGCCAGCCGCCAAGAATCTTCCCAACTACTCCCTGTTGTTCTTTGAGGAATGGCAGTTCATAGATGGCATTAATTACGGCGACATGACGTCGGTCAAACTCGGACGGTCCCCACAGCTCACTGGTATCGTAGGCGTCGGGAACGATGTCGCGTTGGTTCGAACCATCGTCGAAGAGCTTTGAATACGTATATGCAGCTCCGAAGCTCAGGCCCTTCGAGTAACGGCGGGTGACGCTGAGTTGCACACCGTTGTAGAAGGAGTTGGCATCGTTATTGGTGGAGCGGATCGTCGCGTAACCCTTGTAAGGACGCAAGTAGTCCACGTTTACACCGGGGTTTGCCTGAATGGTACCTGGTGTGAGTTGGTTGATGTTCCGCTCACGCTGGCCGTGCAGACCTTTCCTTCCTACGTAACCAACTTCCACCGTCATCCCAGTTCCGATCTCGCGCTCGATTGTCGCGTTCCAAGTCCACGCTTCAGGATTCTTGAAGATTGGATCTTGCGTGGTGACTGTGAGCGGGAAGCCCGTGACACGGCCAGCACCCGCCGGGTTGTCGACCAAACCGTTGGAAGTTGAGACCGTGGGTTGTAACGGCGGATTTCCTCCGAGGAATACCGAGTCGCTAACACCGAGTCGAGTCACGAATCGACCGACGCCTGAACGAATCACTGTCTTATCGGTCATCTGGTAAGCGAAGCCGAGGCGCGGAGACCAGACGTTGTGGATTTGCGAATACTGCTTGTCGCCTTTGAAGAGCCGATTGTATTCGCCCGTGCTGGCAATCGGAATGCGTCCGATCGCAGAGTCCGGCCAGCCATCGCCGGGGATGATCATGCCGTTGTATTGATCGCCGCTGAGTACGAATCCGTTTGCTGGATTGAGAATCGCAGCCTTCGACGAGTCGTAGGAAGCGGGATCGAACACGAGCATGTTGCGCCACAAGCTGTAATAGGGCTGTATGCGCGTGAAGCGAATGCCGTACTCCAAACGCAGTTTCGAAGTTGCCTTCCAGGAATCCTGAGCAAACCATTCGAACATATGTCCGCGATATGGAGTGTAGGAACGATTTCCCAGTTCGGCATATGTGTCGTACAGACCTAAAGCCGCGTTGGCAACTGCCACGCCTGTACCGCCAGGCCGCGTGTTGTTAAACACGAACCGGCCATTCTGGTTATTCGTTCCACCGGGGACGCCGTTCACGTTGATCTGATCGAAGTCATTCTGACCGGCGCGTTCCCAGTAGCCGCCAAATTTCAATGTGTGGCTACCTTTGATCCAAGACAAGGTATCGGAGAGTTGCCAGATCGGTCCTGATGACGAGGCCGGGTAGGGGCCACCATCGACAGTTCCGAGGTTCTGGATCACCGTGGTCGGCACTTTGTCAAAAATCTCCTTCTCCGGGAACAGATATGGATAGGAGATGCCATACTCGCTGCGCTTGTAACGGTCTCCATCGGTTTGTACGGCGATCTTGACGCGGTCGGCGCTGGCGGCGAACAGCGACTCATTCACTACCGTGGGCGATACGGTCCAGATGTAGTTAAGTGACGCAGTGTCGTTGGGACGGTTTAGATTAGCAGGGGCACGGTCGGTGGAGTCACGCCATGCTCCAATCTCTTCGAACTCGTAGTTCTGCCAGCGGAAGCGAACATAATGCCTCTCCGCCGGCAGGTAATCGACCGATACATTATCTTTCCGCTGGTTCTGGGAAAGTCCACGGGCGGCTTGATAATTGGCTCCTGGCAGCACGACGTTCGCGGTTGGGTAGGAACGCATCAGCGCGATTCCCTGAGGGCTCAAGCGGCTTTGGGGAATGACGTTGTTCGCGAAACAAGCTGTGCGATCTGTAGCGGTGCAGTTACCGGTAGCGAGAGGATCGCGAATGTACTGTGGCGTAGCCGTGAACAAGTTCGGTGTGTTCAGCAACTCACTGAAATCGCCTTGCAACATAGCGGCGCTAGGGACACGAATACCGCTCGCGTTGTTCAGCTGCGTCTGACGGAACTTGACCCACTCCTGGCTCCACAACCAGAACAGCTTGTTTCGATCCGAATTGAACTTATTCGGAATGAACACGGGTCCGCTGAGAGCGTAACCGTATTGGTTATACCGAAAAGGCTCAGCTTTGCTGTTGATTGTTGGATCGGGGTTGCGGTTGCGCGCCCACTGATTGGCGTTCATCGCAGAGTTGCGGAAATATTCGTAGAAATCCCCATGAAATTCCCGCTGACCGCTCTTGGTGACGATACGAACCTGGCCGCCGGCAGAACGCCCATATTCAGCGTTGTAATTGGCGGTTAGGACCTGAATTTCCTGGACGGCGTCAACGTCGGCAACGCCGATGCTGGTTCCGTTCGAACGGGTTCGCACAGCCACGGCGCCGTCGAAGGTAATGACATTGTCCTGTGTCCGAGACCCGTTGATGTTGAGTCCGCCAGTGCTGAGGCCAAAGCCAAACTGCGCAAGTGCGCCTCCACTCACACCGGGCTTCAGTAGAGCCAGGAATAGCGGATTGCGCCCGTTTAGCGGGATATTTTTGACTTCGCTGGTGGTGATCAGCTTGCCGAGAGTGGCCGTTTCCGACTGAAGCGCCTGCGCCTCGGCGACTACATTGACAACTTCCGAAGCGGCGCCAACCTGCATGGCCACATCGACTGTCGAAGAAATATTAGGGTCAAGCTTGTTCTGAGTCTTCTCGAAGCGCTTAAATCCGGGCGCTTCGGCAATGACTGTATAGAAGGCAGGCGGCAAACTAGAAATAACGTAATAACCGGCTTCATTGGTGGTTATCTTACGCTCAACGCCTGTTCCTTCGTTTCTGATAGTAACGTTTGCATTCGGAACTACCGCGCCGGAGGGATCGCGAACGAACCCTGAGATGGCGGCGGTATCCGACTGGGCGAGAGCAGCAGAGGACACAACAAACATCAGCGCAACAAGCGCTAATGCCGCCGTCCCCCAACGGCGTACATGGCTCATTTATTACTCTCCTGAAGCTATTCGTAGTGGGTCCAAACCCGTCTAAACAGTCTAGCCTCAGTTCGCCCGGCGCGGCAAGCGGAAGATTGTTGCCAGTTCGTTGCTGAAGTGTATTGCTAGGACGTGACTAGTTGCGGGAACCGAATGTCTCGGTCCGACCTGCGAGCGGTTTGATGATGCGCCCGCCGCAGACACCGACTCCGACGTTCATAAGGGCGTTCAACAGGTTGTACAGCACCGCATACACCATTTGTTCCGTGACCGGCTGCTTGCCGGGAAGGCGGAAATTGGTTGAAATTTCTTTTGCGATCTGCACGCGCAAGGCGTTGGGAATCGTATGCCCGGACCGGTCCTTCTGGTTGGCCACCATAATCGGTGTTTGCAGAACTAAACCTGTTGTGCCGTCGACATAGAACTGACAGCGCGAGAACCAGCCGAGATTGCCGGGATCTGCGGCATCGAACAGCAGGAGTGGCGCCTGGCGGTCTGGCGCGGTCAGCTCAAGAGTAACCGTCCGCTGCGTCTCGTTCAAAGTGAACTCAAAGCCAGCCTGTTTGATTATGTTCCCGATAAACTCCGGGTCGAGTTCGAGGAGGAGCAGCTTATGCTGACCGGCCTGTAGCACCTGCATCTAATCTGTATTCTAGCGTGATACTTAAACTGCTATTCCGCGAAGGGCTTCTACATATGCTTTATAGGTTTTGTCGTCAAAGAGTACAAATACAACCTTCTGCAGCTTGCTACCGGGCTCCGATAAGCGATGAGCGACTTCATCGAGAGCAATCGCCGCCGCCTGAGCGACGGGATAGCCGTACACCCCGGTGCTGATGGAAGGGAAGCTTATATATTCAGCGCCTTTGTCCTCAGCCAAGTCCAGACACGATCGATAGGCGGACCGTAGGGCTTCAGGCTCTCCATTGGTTCCTCCGCTGAAAATAGGGCCGACCGCATGGAAAACCCATTTTGCTGGCAGGCTTCCCGCAGAGGTTGCTACTGCGGAGCCTGTAGGACAACCTCCCTGACGGTTGCGGATTTCGTCCAACTCGCGCATAATGGCCGGACCACCGGCGAGATGAATCGCTCCATCGACGCCTCCGCCGCCAGCCAATTGGGAATTAGCCGCGTTGCAGATTGCATCCACAGGGACTTGAGTGATGTCGCCCTGCATTAGCTGTAGGAGCTTATTTCCGGAAAGTGTTCGGATCATTGAAACATGGACCTGCTGGTGCTTAGACGCGATTGCGGTGATTTAACTCTCTTACTGCAGGTTGCCAAATTTGCTGGTACAGAACGTGAGATGTGGGGCAAGATATAAAGATAATCATGGAAAATCAATCTCTACATCACCCGTCAGCGGACAGCGGTACAGCGGTATGGGTTATACTCGCCGCGCTTCTGATAGTCGGGGCGCTGACTGGGGTCGGAGCACTCAAGCTCATCACGGCGGTGCAACAGCCTCAGCTACCGACCGGCAACCAGTCCGCTCCGACTTCTCGGTAGCTGGTGTCAGTTCTACACATTTCAGCGTGCAAGGCGGTGAAGTCGACTAGTACCAGCCGCCAATCAGTTCGATTGCACTTGGTCGGAACGAGGTATAGAATCCCGCCATGCGATTGCGAACTGGGTTTGGTCTCGCTTTCTTGTTGGTTTCAATGACTTCTCTGTGGGCCGACACTTTCGGTCAGGGCTTTAGTGGCTATACAGTAACGGTTCTTCCCCAACCACAAGTGCCAGTTTCGTTTGGCGCTTTGACAATGAATCCCGGCTCAGATGATGAACTTATCTTAGGCGCGGGTTCCGGTGGGTCAAGCGCAACGTTTTATCGGCTCGTCGTTCAACGCGACAGCAGCGGCCACATAATCGGGTTTAACGGGCCTCCGGCTATCTTCGCGACAGCTCCTAAGTTGGACAGTGGAGCAGCCTTCGGGCCGCAAGGGTACTTTGCGTACACCATTGAATCGGGCAGCGGTGGAGTGGACATCGGGTCCATGGCGCCTGGGAGTCTGGTGACCACCAGAACCGCGAATGTAGTTGCCGAAACACCAGGCTCGCTCAATTTTGTACCACCTCATTTTCCTGGGGCTGGTCAATTAAAGATCCTGACGAACAGTGGCAAGTTCTATTCGCTTGATCATGGTCTGGACGGGTCTTGGAATCATTGCGGAAAATGCCATGTTGCGGGCGACCTTGCCGGTGGCCAACGCTGAGGGATTCGCTTATGTTACAGCGGGCATCGAGGGTTTTCGACACGGAGCATGCTGGTCGCGGAACCTGTGAGTGGGACTATCGCGGCATACTCCCTAGATACGGCCGGCAATCCGATTCCCGGTACTCGCAGGGCGTTTTTCTCCGGGCCGCCCTTCCGGGCGCCTCAGGGTGTGGCATTCGACAGGATAAGTGGTGACTTGCTCGTCAGCACGCGGCTGAATAGCGGCAGCGCGATCTATCGAATCAGTGGCTTCAATTCGGGTCCCGGTGTGGGCTTCAGTAGCTTAAGTCAGTGCATGGAAATTACAACGCCGGGTCATTTTACATTAACCGTCAACTTGACGGACACGCAAGGCGGAGGGTGTGTCAAGATACACGACACCTACAATGTCGAGATTGAATGCAACAACCTGACGATCTTCGGTCGTCCGGCGATAAGCGTGGCGAATGTGAATGGGTTCGTCATTCGAAATTGCAGGCTTGAAGGGCCATCAGGTACAGGCATTGCAGTAAGCAATAGCGGCAGAGGCGAAATTGTCAAGAATACGATTGGGAGCTTGGCAGCCCTTCATTTATCGACAGTCGACTTCTATGCAGTCAGGTCCACCGTATTGAGTGACAATACAATTTTCGGCGCCTTCCAGCATCATCGCTCTACTGGAACATCCATCCTCCCTAATCGCTTCACCGCACCCCGACCCACTAGCAGCCCACTCCTTCCTGGTTTGATATTAAGCGATGGCAGTCTGAATGTTCAGTCGATGCCATTCACTCTGTCGATTGAGAGCAACGTTCTTGACGGCCAATCAAGCCCCACCAATACGACGACGGGTGTACAAACGGGAATTCTGCTGGCGGACGGGAAAAAGCTCAACGTTTCGGGCAACCAAATCCGAAACACAATTCTGGCCGCGATCATGACTTCCGGGAACATTGTCGAATCGAATTTCTCCGGCAATACGATCGACACTACGGAGTACGCGATATCCGGCAGATCGTCGAATAGCTGGACCAATGTTCGGGTAGCCGGCAACCATGTGAGCAATGTCCTTGGCCTGTTTGTGCTCACGCGTACCTTCGGCCTGCGACCAGCGAATTGGGACGGCCAAGGCGCGTCAGCAGACAAGGGTGTGTATTTTCAGGGGAACAGCTTCTCAGGAAATCGCCTGACTCCGGGTCCATCTCCTGCTGAGCACGCGACTACCTTACCGATCTTTGATCTTCTTCGCGGTTATCAAATCAAACGCCTATAGGACCAATTGCAGGAGAGAGGGCAGCCAAGCCATCGGAGTATTTTCTGAACAACAATACTTTCTCAGCAAACGATTTCGGGCGCTCGCAGAAGGCGCCACTTTTCGCCCTGCCCGTCACGCTGGGGGAGATTATTGATGGTGGAGGCAACATCTGCCAAGCTCCCGGCACGCCTATCCGCTGGTGTGCCATTAAGACCAGTCGATTATTTTCGAGCTGTCAAGACCCGCGACGGGTAGAAACCTTGGCGCACCGGTTGATTCCCTGTGATTCTGAAATCCAGAGACTCGATTAGCTCCGGTATCCGGGTTTCCACCTGGCGCCCCCAGAAGGCTGGCGCGAGACTGCCGCAAACCTTGTACGCCTGATTGAAGAACTCTGTGTTTTGCCCGATCAGCACCAACGTGAAAGTCCCACGACGGCGGAGGACACGATACATTTCCTGCAGCGCCACGACGATATCATCGCTTGAGAGCAACTCGAGCAAATAGCAGCACATTACCGAGTCGAAGCTCTCATCGCGAAAGGGCATGTAACGAGCATCCACGGCTTTGCACTGTGTGCGAGACTCGGGAAACTTACGCCGGGCAATCCGTTGCGTGCGGGCCGCCATATTGGGGGACAAATCCAGGCCGACGGTTGATCCGTTCGGATTTGCGTTCACCAGCCGCTCGAACATTTCCCCGGAACCGGTGGCCACTTCCAGCACTCTCATCCCGTCGCGGATGCCGGACATTTCCATCGCCAGCCGGTGCGCCTTTGAATGGAAGAAGAATGTCGACATCGGATAAACCAAGGAGAGGGCGTCGTATACTTTCCGCGTCCTACCGGAAATTGTCGACGGCAGAGCGTCGGTAACATGGCCGTTTACCGGGTAAGTGATCAGTTTGCTCAATGTGCGCTCCATATAAAGTGAGTCGCGGGGCTCAGGAAACCGCCGCCATGTAGTTCTTCAATCCAGGAAACTCGATCTCAGTCTGTGTGCCGTGAGCAGGACGGCTATCGATAGACATACGATAGTCGTTGCCGAATAACACCTTTAACCGTTCGTTCACGTTGCTGATGCCAATGCCTTGCTCGAACAAGGTGGCCAGTTTGGCTTCAGGAATACCCACCCCGTCGTCTTCTACAAGCAAGAAAAGCCGCCCACCCTCGAGACGGCTTCGTATTCGGATCATACCGCCATCTACCTTGCTGCTCAACCCGTGCTTGATACTGTTTTCGACGAGCGGCTGCAAAACCATGCTAGGCACTAGCCTGTCGACGGTAGCTGGGTCGATTTCTTTAGTGAACTTAAGCTTATCGCCAAACCGGACCATTTCAATACCCATGTAGTCGTCGATGAACTGCAATTCTTCGCGCAGGGTATTCAGGTTCTCTCGCATTCGCAAGAGACTGCGAAGGATGTTAGACAGCCGATAGATCATGGTCCGGGCTAGCTCCGGATCGGTTCGTATCAGCGAAGCGATTGAATTCAAAGTGTTAAACAGGAAGTGTGGATTGATCTGACGAGTTAGAGCGGCGAGACGGGCTTCGTTCAGTAGACGCTGTTGTGACTCAAGTTTTTCTTCATTTCGCGTGTTATTCCAAATTTTCAGAGGTAGCGTGGCGGCGAACAATGTGGTGGTGAAGATTGCAAAAAGGATGGGCCACCTATCTTCTCCCGGCGAATACAATGCAAAGATGCCGGCAGGCCCGAAAAGATACAGTCCCACCCACCGCAGGCATTCGGCAAACAGGATCGTCAACAGAAAGGCTAAATGAAACATGCGCCGTCTGGGAGATTCGCCTTTGCGAATCGCTCGATAGACGCTCAGGTCGAAGAACGGAGAGAAGCGCCAGATCTCCTCGGGTTCCGGCGCCAGATCACGCAGGAGTCCGCCGAGGACGCCAACACCCGCAAATAAGGGCATCGACAGATACTCGCCGCTTAGCATGGCGGGAAGCGAGATCAGAACTCCAGCGATCAAGCCTGAGACATAGCCGCCCAGTATCCCTGCAAGGAGACTCCCTTCCAGACCTAGGTCGACGGCTCTGTACCCGCCTGTAGCTAAACGAGTTATGACTCCTGCTCCGAAAAAGGCAGTGAAGCCGAGAGCAAGTTGCACTCGCTGGACGAGGGTCCGCCCATCACGGAGCAATGCCCGTTTCAGGAAGTTCGATCTCACCAGGATGCTGGCCACTGCGGCAGCAACGGCAAGCTTGATTAGCAAGTTAGCAAGGTGCTGCTCGAGCATGCGGCCTGCCGAACATTATAATTAAGACTGGAACCTTGGATTCTCTATCTCCAGAATGGCA
>DASQLD010000558.1:0-7129 GCA_035630195.1 Bryobacteraceae bacterium | reverse complement strand
GCCAGCTCGATGGCCTTTTGGAACATTTGGATTGCGTCGGCATAGCGGCCCTGATAGTGGTAGGCGGTACCGAGGCCAGAATAGTTCGCTGGACGCTTCTGTATCGAAAGGGCCTTTTCAAACGCCTTCTGGCTGCTCTTGAAATTCCCCATCTGGTGATACGTAGCGCCAAGGCCTTGAAAACCCTCAGCGCGCTCGGGCACTTGTTCCGTTATACGCTTGTAATGTTGAAGGGCATTTGCCGTGTCCCCATATCGGAAGTAAGCAGCGGCAAGCTGCAGGTTGGAATTCCAATCGTGGGGGTTAATTTCGAGCGCTCGTTGGAAGGATTCGAGCGCCGATTTCTTGTCGCCTGAGTCCTGATAAATGCGTCCGAGCCGGCGATGCCCGTCAGCCGAGTTCGGCGCCAGTTCAAGGGCACGGCGCGTCTCGCTGATCGCGGCCGGAGTCTGACCGATAACGTTATAGGCATAACCAAGCGCGAAGTGCGCATAGGCGGCGCTTTCGTCGAGACGGCGCGCTTGCTCGGCTGCATAGACGGCTTTGTCCGCGTCGATCCTTTCTTTCGTCGAACGATAGAGAACGACATAAGCGTCCGACAGGAATGCGCTGGCGCGAGCGAAGGTTGGATCGAGTTTGATCGACTGCTCGTAATATCCGATCGCCTCGCGCACGTCCTGAACACTACGCTGTTGGCTCATCTTCTGACGCGCTTTCCAGAAGAGGTCGGCTGCTTGTGGATTGGTGCTGGCGACATTGACCGACTGCGGTGGATGGCTCTTTCCGGACTGAAGGTCTAATGCTGACACGACCGTGGCATAGACTCTGTCCTGGAGCTCGGAGTAACGCGACCGTGTACCGGACAGAACCTCCTGCTTGAGTATCTTTTCAGCGGCGACATCTTCGATCTTGAGGTTTACCTGGACCTTAGCGCCGTCGGTTTGGACGCTGCCGCGGACGACGATATTGACGCCCAGTTCACGGCCGATTCTCTTGAGTGGAAAATTGCCGACGCGTTCAACCGCCGCGGTTGCAGGCATTCGAACGTTTTGCCATTGAAACAGGCGCGCCGACAAAGAATCAGTAAGGCCGAGGGCCAGTAGATCGGAATTCGGGGCGTCGCCGACTACACTGAAGGGCAGAACGGCGACGAAGCGGGCGTCGGTTTTATCGATTTTGCCGGGTGGGACGAAAAACGAGAGTATGCCCACCCCGGTGATCGTTGCCGCTGCCAAGCCCGCGACTATCCACTGTTTTCTCGTCGGCCGCCATGGTGGGACCACGTTAGGTGTTGGCGGCGGAGCAGGAACTTTAACTGGCGGCTCAAGCGCCGCAATCAGGTCAGCCGGGTTCTGAAAACGTTTGGAGGCATCGGCCGAAAGACACTTTAGGATGGCAGCTTCCCATCGGGGATCGATTTCAGGAAGATACTGGGAAGGCGGAACCGGGATCCGTTCGGCGAAACCCATGCCCGGCGGGAACGGCCGTTTCCCGGTCAACATCTCGTAGATGACGATTCCGAGCGCGAATACATCCGTTGCCGGAGTGTACTGTCCAAGAGCCTGCTCGGGCGCCATGTACGGGATCGTACCGATGACTCCACCGACTCGCGTAAGCTGTGGGTCCGCCTCGTCGTTTACACACCGAGCGAGTCCGAAGTCCATGACGACAGCTCGAAACGACCCATCCCGCCGGGGAACGAGCATAATGTTCGAGGGCTTGATATCGCGATGGATTACGCCATGCTCGTGAGCTGCGATCAAAGCCTGGACGACTTGTCGAATGATTCCGAGGGTGGCTTCCTGACTGAACTGATGTCGAGAGATTCGATCCGCCAAGGTCTCTCCCTCGAGGTACTCCATCGTGAGAAACAAAAGCCGATCGGATTCCTGTCCAACCGAATGATTTAGCGGTGGATCGAAACCAATGTCGTAGATTCTGCAGACGTTTTCATGAGCTACGCGCTGGGCGGTCTTAACTTCCCGGTAGAAGCGCATCCGTAGATCTGCGCTACCTTCCGCTCCAGCGCAGATCACCTTAAGGGCGCGCTTCTCTTCCATAGCGCTATCCAACACCTCATAGACAACCCCCATGCCGCCGTTGCCGAGCTTACGCGTTACATGATAGCGGCCCGCAATGACATCGTCCTTCTTCAGAGGGTCGGTGTCGAGTTGTCGAGGATCGGATTGTGTGATGTCCTCGTTGAGGATCGTTTGTGTTTTGGCTTGTAAGAACCAGAGAACTTCACGGAGGACTTCCGGATCCTTCGTGTGGTTCTCGATGAAGGCCCGCCATTCGGTTGCGGGCAAGTCCCGCGCAGATAGATAAAGGTCGAGGACGAGCGCTTGATGCGCGGGTCTGCTCGGCTGAGGTGTCATCGCTGCGCTTCCCCCAATCGCGCTTGTAACCAAGCTTTCGCGAACTCCCAGTCACGAGTGACCGTTCGTTCACTGACGTCCAGCAGGGGCGCAATTTCTTCCGCCTTGAGCTGTCCAAAGTACTTGAGTTCGACTACCTTGGCCGCTCGCTCGGAAACTCCCTGCAATTCATCAAGCGCAGAATTGAGCTCAAGAATGCCAGTCGCGTCCGGAGCAGGTATGTCGCCATCGTTGTCAGTGAGACGAACTACGCGACCTCTGCCCCGTTTTTGGGCTCCGTGAGCGCGCGCATAGTCGCAAAGGACTTCCCGTATGACTTTAGTGGCAAAGCTTACAAATTGCGCACGACTTTCAAACTTGTGATGGGCGCCGAATCGTAGCCAAGCCTCGTGTACGACTGCAGTCGGCTGCAGTGTGTGGTCAAGCCTCTCCTGTCGCATCCAGTATCCGGCGATGCGACGGAGTTCGCGGTATAGTTCTGGCGAAAACTCTGCTGACATACATGCAACTCCAATTCGTTAGCTGCTTGACATCAGGGAGCTAAGTATAACACCGGCGACGTTCGGAGTGCTGTGATACGCTCGAAAAGATGCAGCTTTCGGACATCTTTGTAGCGCTCGGCGAGCCTGCGTTCCAGGAATTAATCCGCAGCGTTTCCATCGGTAAGCTGAAGACTTTTCAGCTTTATGAGCGTGTGAAGATGCGCTTTCACATGAATAAGCTGAATACAGAAACCCTCCGCAAAGTGGCTCCCCGCCTATGGTCTCGAATCGTGGAGCACGACGAGGACTTCGCCACAGACGTCGCCCAGACGGTCCTGGTTTCGCACCTCGACATGATCAAGGACGTGCTGAATCTTCTGGGCATTCCTCACGAGGATGGGTTCTTCGCCAAGGATCTGGATGCGTCAGACAAGCTGACAGAAGGGTGGCAGCAGCGCGTTCACGAAGCATATAAGACGAAGTATCCCGAAGCCCTGCTGGTGTTTTACATCAACCACCTCGATTGGGAATTGACGAAGACGGAACGGGTGTTCAATCCGATGGCTGAGATCGCGGCTAGCTAACGGAATGCTCGAAGACGATCTTTCCCAGTTGCATGCGATGGCATTGGCGCGCATTGAAACTGCTGCGGATCCCGAAGCGCTGGAAGCAGTTCGCGTCGAGGTTCTTGGCCGAAAGGGAACACTGGCGCAAATAAGCAAAGAGATGGCGAAGCTTTCTCCCGAAGAGAAGGCAACCATCGGAAAATGTCTGAACGCCGCCAAGCAGGCATTAGAAGGGGCACTCGAAGCGAAGAAGACACGATTCGAATCCGAGGCGCTCGCACGAAAGCTCGATTCCGAGTGGATTGATCTGACACTGCCGGCGCCGGGTCCGCGTCCTGGGAGCTTGCATCCGCTCACAAAGATCCAGCATGAAATCGAAGAGGTTTTTACGTCGATGGGATTCACAGTGCTGGGGGGGCCTGAAGTGGAATCCGAATACAACAACTTCGACGCGCTGAACATCCCGCCTGACCATCCGGCCAGGGACATGCAGGATACCTTCTGGCTGGAGGGTGGGCACCTGCTGCGCACTCATACATCTCCCGTGCAAGTACGAGGAATGCGCAAACTGGGACCGCCGCTTCGCATGATCGCGCCTGGTAGGGTGTTTCGTAACGAAGAAGTCGACGCGTCGCACGAGCATACGTTTTACCAACTCGAAGGCATGATGGTGGATCGCGAGGTGTCGGTTGCGAACCTCATCTACTTCATGAAGACCTTGCTAAGCGCAGTGTTCAAACGCGAAGTAACTGTGCGTTTGCGCCCCGGGTACTTTCCGTTCGTAGAGCCTGGATTCGAGCTGGATATTCAATGCCTGATTTGCGGCGGACCGGGCTGCCCGGTTTGCAAGCAAAGCGGTTGGGTGGAGTTGCTGCCTTGTGGACTTGTACATCCCAATGTCCTGCGCTTGGGCGGAATCGACCCCGAAGAGTGGAATGGTTTCGCTTTTGGGCTCGGAATGACGCGGCTTGTGATGATGCGCTATGCGATCGACGACATTCGTCTGTTGCAAAGCGGTGACCTACGTTTTATCTCGCAGTTCTAAATACCGATGAAGTTCTCCTATAACTGGATCAGTGAACTGGTCGACGGCCTGGATGTTGCGGCTGCTGATTTGTCGAATCTCATTACGCTCAAGACGGCTGAGAGCGAAGGTGTCGAAAAGTACGGAGCCGCGCTTGCTTCTGTGGTTGCCGCCCGTGTCGAATCGGCGGAGCCGATTGAGGGTAGCAAGAACGTCAAAGCTGCGATCGACGCCGGTCGTCTCGGGAAGAAGACGGTCGTCTGCGGCGCGCCGAATTGTCGTGCCGGCATCGTCACCGCGTATGTTCCCGTAGGTGTAACACTCGGAGACGGTCGTGAGATTCGTAAAGCGGTGATCGCTGGTGTCGAAAGTGAAGGCATGCTGGCGAGCGGCGCTGAATTGGGATTGAATCGAGACGGCGCAGGTATTCTTGAGTTGCAGATCAGCGCGGGGGAGTTGCTTGGTGTGGCGGTCGACCACATCATTGAGATCGACAACAAGTCGTTGACGCATCGGCCCGACCTTTGGGGACATCACGGGATGGCTCGGGAAGTCTCAGCCATCCTGCGCAAGCCTCTTCGCGACCCGGTGGACTTGTCGATTCTGCCCGAAGGCGCTGGAGCTATTCCAGTCAGTATCGAGAACTTTGAACTCTGTCCTCGATATAGCGCTCTTGTCATTGAGAACGTGACAGTGCAGCCGTCTCCATTGTGGCTGCAGTACCGGTTGGAAGCCATTGGCCTGAATCCCATCAATAACGTGGTGGATGTGACGAACTGGATCATGGCCGAGATCGCTCAACCAATGCATGCTTTCGATGCTGACAAGCTGCATGGCTCGATTCGTGTCCGCTCTGCAGTCGCGGGAGAAAAGATGGGTGCGCTGAATGGCGAGACCTATGAGTTGACTCCATCCAATCTGGTAATTGCCGACGATAGCGGCGCTATCGCGCTTGCAGGTGTGATTGGAGGCGCGGCGAGCGCAATCAGTGATGGGACGAAGCGAATTATACTTGAAAGCGCAAATTTCCATGCGGGTAGTGTTCGCAAAACTTCCTCGTCTTTAAAGCTACGTACCGATGCTTCCATGCGATTCGAGAAGTCCCAGGACCCGGCGAATACGGTTCGTGGCTTGGCCCGAGCGATCGAATTGTTACGCATCGTGTCTCCTGGCGTTCGTGTGGTTCATGGCATTGCGGATGTTGCTGGTCCCGTTCGGCAAACGGATCCCATTCGTCTGCCGATTGGATGGTTGAATCGGAAGCTCGGCAAAGAACTGCCTATTATTGAGGTGCGCCGGATTCTTGAGGCCCTTCAATTTGGGGTTGGGCAGGGCTCTGAGGACGTGCTGTCCATCACCGTGCCGACTTGGCGCGCTACGAAGGATATTTCGCTCAGGGAAGATCTCGTAGAAGAAGTCGGGCGCATGATCGGATACAGCTCAATTACGCCGACCTCGCCGTTGCTGCCTGCCGCTGTGCCTCCGACGAATGAAGAGCGTCAATATCTCCAAGGGCTGCGAACGTTAGTGGCGGCCCAGGGATTCCATGAGGTCTACAACTACTCGTTCCTGAGCGAAGAAACGGTGCAGCACTTCGGCTTCGATCCGGAATTGCATGTGAAAGTATTGAACCCCATCGCGACGGATCAAGGATTGATGCGAACGTCTCTCGTACCGGGTATCTGGAAAAACCTGGTCGATAATAGCCGTTTTTCCGATGAATTTCGATTGTTCGAGGTCGGCCGGGAAGTTCATAAACGCTCCGGCGACCTGCCGCTTGAAGTGAACCATATCTGCGCAGCAGTGTACTTCAAAGAGCCTGGTGCACAAGGGTTGTTCGAGTTGAAGCGATTGGGCGAATGTATCGTTCCGGGTTTGGAATTGCGACCTGCGCCTGCGTTGTTATACGAGCACCCCACCCGGACGGCGGAGGCCGTGTACCGCGGCGAAGTCGTTGGGCGGCTTTTCGAATTTCATCCATCGATGGTGAAAGGGCGGGGAAGCGTGCTCGACCTTAATATCGATGCGTTGATGCGGTTGTGTCCTACGGAGACTTGCTATACGTCGATCCGGCGATTTCCGACGAGCGCGTTCGACTTGTCGGTCATCGTGCCGGAGCGGGCTTTGGTTGGAGACATTCAACGCCGCCTCAAAGAATTTGGCTCGGAAACGTTGCAAACGATCGAGTATGTGCGGCAGTACTCCGGCGCCCCACTTGCCGAGGGTACGAAAAGCGTTTCCTACAGGCTAACTGTAGGCGCAGCGGACCGGACGCTCTCTTCGGAGGAACTGGGAGAGGCTCGAACGCGCGTGATCGATGGCATGAGAGAACTCGGCTTCGATTTGCGTGTTTGAGGAAGGCTTGCGGCGCTATTCCTCACGCAACGCGTTCATCGGGTCTAATCGTGAGGCGCGGAGGGCTGGAGCGTATGTCGCGACCAGCGCCACTATTCCTAATAGCGCGACTGCGCCTGCAAGTGTGACCGGATCGTAAGGCTTTAGGCCGAACAGCATTGTCTGCGCTAGTTTTCCGACCCACAGCGCTAACCCTGTTCCTACGATCAAGCCGAGAATCAGCAGTGTACCCGCCTCACGTACGACAAGCCATACGACGTTCGAGCGATCTGCTCCCAATGCCATGCGCACGCCAATTTCATTACGGCGCCGTTCGACCATGTA
>DASQLD010000557.1:0-9866 GCA_035630195.1 Bryobacteraceae bacterium | reverse complement strand
CGCGGCTGGCAGCGCTTTCGGAAAGATGGTTCCGTGGCGCGGGTAAACCGCCAATGGATCAGTTCGTGTTTGTGACGATGAGGGACGGTCTCGGCACGGGCGTAATCATCGACGGCAAGTTGTTGCAAGGGGCTTCCGGGCAGGCGTGCGAATTCGGACACACGATACTATATCCCGAGGGCCGGCTCTGCGCGTGCGGCAATACCGGCTGCTGGGAGGAATACGCTTCCGACCGGGCGCTCGAACGCGACTACGCGGAACGCCAACCGGAAACCGCCCGGAAGATTTCGGCCGAAGAGATTGTTACCCGGGCTCGGAGTGGGGACATCGTCGCAATGGAATGTCTTCGCTCAACGGCGACCTTCGCTGCAATGGGCTTCGTCAATGTACATCACGTTCTCAATCCGGAAACCATCGTGGTTGGCGACTACCTCGGCTCCGCGTGGGATCTAGTTCAGGACGTTGTCTGGGAAGTTCTGCACAAACGCCTTCGTAATCTGTATTTAAAGAAACTGCGAATCGTGACCGCACGCCATGGATCGGATTCGGCGCTGATGGGCGCCGTGGCGCTCGTACTCTCCCATTTCTTTACGCGCTTTGACGCGAAGGCAGAGATCGGGCTTCCGGTGAAAACAACATTGACACAAGACCGGTAAGCAACTACACTGACTGAAATAATTCGGCGAAGCCACTGCTTCCCAAGGAGTTGCCACTATGAGATTTTCTCTGTCACTCGCGACCTCGTGGATTATCGCCGTCGCGCTGGTTGCCTCCCTGCCGCTCTATGCCCAGTCGACACAAAGCAGCTTTCTAGGTACAGTTACCGACTCAACCGGAGCCCCGGTCGCGAACGCGGCCGTTACTATTCGCAACGAAGGTACAAACTTCGCCCGAGAGTTTAAAACGGATGAAAACGGAGACTATCGGGTCTCTGGCCTGGAGGCCGGCTTTTATCGGGTAGCAGTCGCCGTGACAGGATTCAAGACCTTCAGCCAGACGGGCATCGACCTGGCCAGCGCACAGATCAAACGCATCGACGTCAAGATGGAAGTAGGCGACGTCGCAACCACCGTCACGGTGGAAGGTGGCACATCGCAGGTGGAGACAGAGACGGCCACGCTGTCGAATCTCAAAACCGCGCGCGACTTTGCGCAACTGCCGCTCAGCGTGTTCGGACGCGGCTGGGCCAACATCACCAATGTCACCGCCGGCATTCAAAGCACCAACGGCCTTGAGGTGAACGGCGCCCGTGACACAGCGAATAACTTTACCGCCGATGGCATCTCCGTGAACGACATGGTCAGCAGCCGTAACACGGCGAATGGTTTCTCCGGAGACATAGAGACCTTTCAGGAGATCAAGATCCTGACCGCGAATACATCTGCCGAATATGCGCAAGTGGCTCAGTTCGCCGCCGTGAGCAAGTCCGGAACAAATTCGCCCCACGGCTCCTTGTACTGGGGCAACTTCAACAGTAAGTTCTCGTCGCGCAGTTGGGCGGACCGTCAACCGGTGTCATTCACCAACCACAACATGTTCGCCGCAAATGGCGGCGGGCCTGTCTACATCCCCGGTGTCTATGACGGGCGCGACAAGACGTTCTTTTTCGCCTCCTATAGCGGCGCGCGCTACCGTGTGGGCAACCGCATCTTGACGATCGTTCCCACTCCGACAATGCGCGGCGGAGATTTTTCCGCCCTTGCGGGCCAGATCGACTTGGTGGACCCGCTCAACGGCGGCGCACCCTTCCCCGGTAATCGTATCCCGGCGAATCGCATCAGTCCCGTCTCTCAAAAGCTTCAGGATCTTATCTTCCCGGACCCGAATCAGCCCGGCCAGGGCGCTCTGCAAATGGCAGACAACTTCTACGCCGATCCCGGAGGCGCTTACGATTCCAATGTCTATTCATTTCGCGGTGACCATAAGATCAGCGAGACCAACCTGCTGTTCGTGCGAGTCGGTTTGACGATGACGAACGGCGATACTTACCTAGGACCTCTGAAAAACGGATACGGTTCCGCCAGTGTGCTGAGCAACATTCCTGGACGCAGTGTCGTGGTTTCCGATACGCATACGTTCAGCCCGACGCTGGTTAACGAAGCAAAGCTCGGCTTCAACCGTACCTACAGCGAATCGAAGGATTACAACTTTGGCGTCGACGTGCAGTCCCAGCTGGGGATTCAGGGGATCGACAATCCCGACAATGATCCCGCCATTGCGAGCATGCCGCAGTTCTTGTTCAACGGCCAGATTCCGTTCGCCGCCAGCACGGGACGCAATCAAGCCTACACGGCTCAGAACACATACCAGATCATCGACAACGTCTCCTGGTTCAAAAGCCGCCACAACATCAAGCTCGGCGCCGACATCCGGAAGTTACAAGTGAATAATCAGAACAAGCCGTTGTCCATTCGCGGATCGTACACCTTTGACGACCGCTTGACCGGCCTCAGCTACGCCAACTTTCTGCTCGGGTGGCCGGGCCTGGCAACGCGGGGAATTGCTCGCCCGAATGCCTATCCGCGCAGCACCTACTCTGGCTTCTACATCCAGGACGACTTTAAGTTGCATCCGCGGGTCACGCTCAATTTCGGCCTTCGCTACGAATACCAGACTCCGTGGGTTGAGAAGTTCGACCGCATGTTCACATTTGAACCGTCAACGGGCAGTATGGTGACCGCAGGATCCACGATTCCCACCGATCTCGTTCCGCAAGTCGCTGCGACTCTGCCGATTCGCACGGCGGTCGACGCCGGTCTGCCGGTGCGGAGCCTGATGTTCTCGGACAAGAACAACTTCAGCCCCCGTCTCGGACTTGCCTTCCGCCCGCTGGGGGATGCGAACACGGTAATCCGCGCCGGCTATGGACTGTTCTCTCAGTTCTGGCCCGGTTCGCTCGCCCTCAATGCGACCGGAGGTCCGTGGCAATCCACCGAATCGTTCATCCTCGAGAATCCAAACACTCCCTCGATCCAATTCCCCACGCCGTTTGCAGCCACGTCTGCGTTCGCCGGCATCCAGACGATCAGTGGATTGAGCGCACGGTTCCCGAACGAGCGCACGCATCAGTGGAATTTTTCCGTGGGACGCCAGATTCTTGGAATGGCCGTCGACATCGGCTACGTCGGAACCAGGTCGCTTAATATACCGTACAGCGAAGATCTCAATTTATTGCGGCCCAGCACCATTCCGTTCAGCGCGGGGCGCCGCCCCTATCCTCGCTTCAACACCGCCAGCCTGATTCAAACCGGCGGATCGGCCAACTATCATGGCTTCACGGCCCAGGCCGACCGACGTATGTCGCGCGGCTTATGGTTCAACGTCAACTACACGTACGCCAAGGGGCTCACCGATGCCTCGCTCGGCTCTTACACCGCCGGGATTCAGCAGAATCAATACGCGCGCTACCTTGAACGTGCCGACGATCCTGCGTTGCGCAGGCAGCAACTCCGCTTCAGCTACGTGTGGGATATTCCCGTTGGACGCGGCAAACATTTCGGCACGGATATGTCCCGACCGCTCGATCATGTGATCGGTGGGTGGCAATTCGCCGGCATTACAACCATGCTCTCAGGAGCGCGTCTCAGCCCCGCTTATACAAACGCGGACCCCGCGTTCACCAATCAGTTCGGCGGACGCCCGGACCGGATCGGCAACGGCAACTTCGATGCGGGTGAGATGCGCGATTCCATTAAGAGCCGGCAGCCGATCTTCGACCGAAGCGCGTTCGTCCTTCCTGCGACAGGACGGGGCTTCTACGGGAATGCGGCGCGGTCCATTCTCATCGGCCCAGGGCAGGCGGTTTGGAACGCCGGTCTTCACAAGAACTGGAAGCTTGCGAATGAGCGGGCGGCCTTCCAGTTCCGTTGGGAAATGTTTAATGCTTTCAACCGGCCCAACTTCAACAACCCGTCCACGAACATTCAAGCCGGCGACTTCGGTCTGGTAACCACGGCGGGCGCCGGACGATCCATGTTGTTTGGACTTCGGCTGGATTTTTAGGCATGCATGTTCTGCTTATCCTCATCGTTACGGCGGCGCTCTTGGGACAATCGGCGCCCGATACGGCCCGCCGTCATACCGCTGGGGAACGGTATGCGCTGTTTCAGCAGAACTTGAAACTCAGGGCTGCTGCAATCACTCGCGATCAGTTCCGCGGAATCAACAACCTTGAGGACTGGAAGAGGCGGCGTCCGGAAGTGCGCCGCCAACTCCTCGACATGCTTGGTCTCGATCCAATGCCGCCGAGGTCGCCTCTGAATGCGCGCATTACCGGCGCATTCGAACGGCCGGGCTATCGTGTGGAGAACATTGTATTTGAGAGCCGCCCCAAGCTTTATGTCACCGGTAACCTCTACCTTCCAACCACGAAGCCGGGAACAAAATCGCCGCCGGTCATCTATGTGTCGGGGCACTCCCCCGGCCCGGCCGGAGCGAAGGCGGACTACCAGCATCACGGCATCTGGTTCGCTAAGAACGGCTTTGTCGCATTCGTACTCGATACGATCGAATTTGGCGAGATTCCCGGCATTCATCACGGAATTCATAATCTTGGCATGTGGCACTGGCTGTCGCTCGGATACACGCCATCGGGTGTCGAGGTTTGGAATGCGATTCGGGCGCTCGACTATCTCGAGACGCGCCCGGAAGTAGACGCCTCTCGAGCAGGCATGACGGGTCGGTCCGGAGGCGGCGCGATTACGTGGTTCACCGCCGCCGTGGATGACCGTTTCAAGGCCGCAGCGCCGGTCCACGCGACATGGGCTCTCGGGCCGCAGGTCGCAGGAGACGCAGTACGTGAAAACTGCGACTGCATCTATTTCTGGAACACGTACCAAATCGATCTCCCGCTGGCGGGCGCCTTAATCGCTCCACGCCCGTTGAACATCGTCAATGCGAGCAAGGATGTGATGTTTCCATCCGATGGATACGATGCCGTTTACCAGTGCCTTCGTCCCGTCTACGAATGGTATGGCGCGCCTGAGAAGTTAGCCGAATTCGCGCAGCCGACGGGCCATGTAGACACGCCGCCTTATCGCAAGGCCGCGAACGAGTGGCTGAATCTGTGGCTGAGGAACGACAAAACTCCGTTCGACGAAAGCGGTATCGCGAAAGAAGACGTTGCACGCATCACTGTGCTCGACCGCGCTCCCGCTGATGCGATGAACGAAGGAATTCACCGCCGTTTCATCCCGACCCATAAGCCGGAAACGTGGAGGACTCTCGCCGCATGGAACCAGCGCCGTCAGAAGCTGGCCACCGATCTCCGCGAGAAAGTGTTCCGCGCGGCGCCCGAAGAAAAGGTCCCATTCGCAGCCTGGAAAGGCAAGTACGACATGTGGACCGGTCGCTATGCAGACTCCTTTAATGTTGAGTTCACGACCGAAGAGAGCGTGCGTGTACACGGCCAACTGTTTATTCCACGCAACGGCAAGACGACGCATCCCGCGTTGGTCTACGTGAAAGGTTCCGCGGACATCATCTATCCCGTAGACTTCGACCTGCTTCTCTCTGCGTTCTCCACGCACGTCGTTCTTGTGTTGAATCCGCGCGCGGTCGACTATCCGATGGACAACGCGCGCGCATCGGTGACGCAGATGACGGCAGCTCTCCTTGGCGGGACAATCGAGTCGATGCAGGTATGGGACATTCGGCGCTCAGTCGACTATCTAATCGACCACGAGAAGCTAAGCCTGAGTGGAATCTCGATATTCGGGCGCAAGCAGATGGGAGCGCTTGCTCTGCACACCGCTGCTTTGGACAACCGGATCACCCGCGTGATCCTCGAGGACCCTCCGCCGTCGCACTGGCAGGGACCACCGCTGCTGAACGTGCTCCGCGTGACTGACCTTCCGGAGGTAGCAGGAATGATTGCGCCGCGCGAGATAGTATCGCTTACGCCGCTGCCGGAGCCCTTCCGGTACACATCTTCGATCTACCGCTTGCATGGCAAAACCATTCGCGAGGTGAGTGCTCTCGGCGAAGCGTTGCAGGTTTGGGAGCACTAAGCAGACATCGGTGTTCGTGCCGGTCTCTGATCTGCCTCGCAGATGCGCACGCCAAAGTCGTCGGAGATGGCGTTCATTGAACGGGATGACATGGCCGAGCATCTCGCTGCGAACGCCATTTACCCAGCGATCCGCGATTCCGTTCTGGCAGGAGCTTCGGCCGAACTTCGCGTCATGATCGAACAGCGCGTGACGGAAGCGGCGTGGCAACGGCACAATCTCCCGCAGTGGCTGCACGATCCAGTCACCGGTCGCATTCGCGTGCAGTTGAAGTACAGCATCCGTCGCCCGCCGTACTCAATGTCAAAGAAACAGTAGGGGATCATAAACATCAGCTTGGGAACCGTGAAGAATCCAAGGCCACGGAGAGTCGTTGGTTTTCAGGAAAGTCAGCTAGGCTTTGCCTTCCGAGATCCCCGGGGGGAGTCGTCCCTTCTTCGTTGTCCAGGATTTCGTTTGCCAGCCGTGCGGTTAATCTCGGCCACCATCGCAATCAGACTTTGTGTTTCAAGGTACAGGCGGAAGATGTCCCGGACGCGCTGATGAGCCCAGACCGCATAGCTGATGATCTCGGGAGGGAAAACAATAGCCGGCGAAGTAGACCGCTCTTCATGGCCCCAGTGTTCCGTTTCGTGCTGAAGTTGACAAAGCCTTCCTCCGAAAACAAGCTGATTGATGCGTTGTCTCAGGTCGTGCCGTGGAGCTGATTTTATTGATCACGATGCCGTCGATAATGAGCGGCCAATCGTGTCCGGCGTGCAGAACTTGACGCACGCGGAGTTCGGGTGCCCTACGGAGTAGCCGAACGAATAGCATCAGAAAACCCAAGCTGTACACCGGTTGATCGGTACGTTCAAGCCGCTTTGAAAGAGGCGTAAGGAAGTATTAAGATGGCCAAGTAGCGCTCCAGGTCCTCCAGCTTCCGTGGCACTCTGAGTGGCGGATCGTCGGCTCGACTTGGTTCCGATTAAGCGGCGAATTTAACTGCAAATTAGACTGCCTTGCTGCAAGTTCAAGAACTTACTGTCGCGTACGGAAGTCAAGGAGGCGCGCTCCTTCGAGCTCTCGACAGGGTAAGCTTCACATTGCAAAGCACTCAGTACGCTGCAATTCTGGGTGAGTCGGGCTCTGGCAAGACCACACTGGCGCGAGCAATCATGCGATTGCTTCCGCCCGGTGGAAAAATCATCGGAGGACGCGTGGTCTTCCATCAGCAGGAATTGACGGCATTGTCCGAAACGCGGATGCAGTCAATCAGAGGAGCAGGCATAGCGATGATGCCACAGGAGCAGACGCTTGCTCTGCATCCTCTTATACGAGCGGTCGATCAGGTTGCCGAGGTTGTCCGAGCGCACTGCGAAGTTGTGGATGATGCTAGAAGTCACGCTAAAGAATTGCTGCAACAGATGCGCCTCGATGGCGACGGTAAGCTCGAACTCGCCTACCCGCACGAGATGAGCGGGGGCCAGCGACAGCGAGTACTGCTGGCCATGACTTTAGCGGCGAGACCCAAGCTGCTAATTGCGGACGAGCCCACTTCTGCAGTGGACGACGAAGTACGATCTGAGATTAGCCTGCTGATTCAGCAAGCTCGTGAGAGGTATGGACTCTCGCTTCTGTGGATCACACACCGTCCAGAAGATGTTACTGCAATGGCGGATAAGGTCCTAGTTTTTTACGCTGGGCAGCTAGTGGAGGAAGCGCCGGCTGCGAACCTGCTGGAACAGCCCTTGCACCCATACACGAGACTGCTGTTGGCTTGTGTGCCGGCGCAGCCTGGTACAAAACCCACTAGCAAACGAATGCCGGTGTTCTCCGGGCCTATAGGCAACGTGGGCTGCTCCTTTGCACCGCGCTGCCCAGATCGGATCCAACTATGTTCTGAACGGCAACCTCCATTAGTCCAACTTGCGGGCAATCGACATGTCCGCTGTGTTCGGTATGCAGGCTGAGTCGGGTCAAGCACCAATCGCCGGGGAGGCCCTGGCGGTCTCCCGAATGTGTAAGACGTATCGTCGGAATTTGCGATCCTTCCCCTCCCGGAAGACGGTTACCTTCGCGGCCCTGAAGGATGTTAGTTTCTCACTACGAAGCGGCCGAATCTTAGGGGTAACAGGACCTTCCGGCTCGGGCAAGTCGACGCTCGCGCGATGTATCGCGTGCCTGGAACCGTGGGATAGCGGAGAGTTGAGAGTCGGAGGCGGTCGCGTTGACATGTCGCGCCCTCATACCGTTCGCGATGCGCGCCTGCAAGTACAGCTTGTGTTGCAGGAGTCAGCCGCGGCGCTCAATCCAGGGTTTTCGATTGTTGAGGCCGTCCGTGAGCCGCTCGATATTCAAGGCCAGGGTAACAAGCGAGAACATGCGGATGCTGCCATGACCACACTGGAGCGCGTGGGCTTGTCTTCCATTTCAGCATCCCGAAATGTGAAGCACCTAAGTACGGGGCAGCGACAGCGCGTCGCGCTTGCAAGGGCTCTGACAATGCGACCGTCAATCCTAGTTTTGGACGAGACACTATCCGACGTTGACCTTGGCGTCCGAGCTGAGATGGTCAATCTGCTGCTTGACATCCAGAGCGAACAAGTAATCTCATACGTGTTCATATCTCATGACGTACGCCTCACCCGCCATATCGCCGATGAAATGCTGTTTATGAAAGCCGGTCAGATCTCCAGGAGCAACGCCGATGAGCAAGTGTGCGAGGACCAATCAAACTGCGATTAAAGGCATCTTCCTTGATTGCTGTCACTTTCGGCCGTTGCTTGAAAGCGGCGCTGGTCCTGCTCACGGTATCCTTATTGGCATTTGCCCTGGTAGACCTGGCCCCAGGTGATTACTTTGACGAACTCCGCCTGAATCCTGCCCTGTCCCAAGAAGCGATCGAATCCCTCCGCCAGCAGTACGGATTAGAAGAGCCTATGCCCCTACGCTACACACGATGGGTTATGACATGGCTGGACGGCAGTTGGGGATTTTCGCTTGCCCATCAGCGCACGGCCGGGCCGCTCATTCGCGAACGAGCGGCCAATACGATGCTGCTAGCCTCTATCGCACTGGTCCTTACCTGGTCGGTGGCAATACCAGCAGCCATCTGGGCAGTTGCGGGAGGTCGTTGGCGAACGCGGTTTCTCATCGGCAGCGCCTCCGTTATAATGTCCATCCCTGATTTGGTCATCGTGCTCCTTCTGAGTGTCGCTGCTGCAAATAGCAGATGGCTCCCAACAGGAGGAATGAACTCGGTCGGTTCGGAACATTTTGGCGCATGGGGCATGCTCGCCGATGCCATTAGGCACTTAGTTGTTCCTGTCACTGCACTGGTATTATCGATGCTGCCCGTTGTACTCCTTCATGCAGTCCATGCGGTCGAAGAAGCTCTGCAGGCACCGTATATCGTGGCAGCCCGCTTACACGGTATCGGACGCATGCGAATCTTGGTGCGACATGTTTTACCGGTAGCCGCAAATCCGATGATCACACTGGCGGGTGTATCGACAGGAACACTGCTCAGTTCAGCGGTAATTGTAGAAGCAGTTTCAGGCTGGCCAGGGTTGGGCCACCTCCTTCTACAGTCCATTCAGCAGCGCGACATGCATGTCGTTCTGGGAGTGACAGTGCTTTCAAGTGTATTGCTATTGATTGCTACAACGGTGGCGGATATGCTGCTCTACCTTGCCGATCCGCGGATTCGGAGTAGAACGTGACGGCAGGACTTCATCGGTTGTTCTGGATCGCAATTTGCGCCATATACCTTTTGGTCGTATTGGCTCCGTTTCTTGCGCCCTATCCTCCCAATCAACAACAACGAGACCTCCCGACCGCTCCTCCAACTCAGATCCATATATTTTCTCCGTCCGG
>DASQLD010000556.1:0-14013 GCA_035630195.1 Bryobacteraceae bacterium | reverse complement strand
GGATCAACGGGTTCGTTTCGGGGTTTGCGTCTTTTCGGGGCCGATCATGAGGCCCAATCTGCTACTTGCCGGGAATCATCTATCTTCACGTGGCGGCGGCAGTCGCGGCCCAATCGAGGACCTGGCGGAACGCCTTGGCATCAGAGGATATCGGTGTCTCTGTATTTCTAGTGTAAGGAACGGATTCTTGCGTGGGATGGATCTGCTGTTCTCCACGATGCTGCGGCGGGCCGACTACGATGTCGCCGTTGTCGATCTTTATAGCGGCCGCGCATTTCTGTGGGGCGAGGCGCTATCGGCCACGCTGGGTCTGCTGAAACGTCCCTTTGTGATTACTCTTCACGGGGGTGGCCTCCCGGACTTTGCCGAGACGCGCGTGCGACGGGTTCAGCGCTGTCTCGCGCGCGCCTCTGCAGTGACGGCGCCGTCCCGATACCTGCTGGAGCGGATGAGCCGATATCGCGCCGACATTCAGCTCCTCCCGAATCCTATCGATTTGAGCAACTATTCGTATCGAAATCGAGACAAGGTTGAGATGCGGCTTGTTTGGGTACGAGCATTCCATAAGATCTATAACCCGCAAATGGCGACGCGCGTACTCGCGCTCCTTCCGGAAGCGCGCCTCACTATGGTAGGTGGTGACAAGGGAGACGGTTCGTTGATCAGCACGAAAACGGTCGCCAATGATTTGGGAGTTGCCGGACGTTTGCAATTCACTGGTCCGATTGCGCGCGATCAGGTGAGCGACTATCTTCAACAAGCCGACATTTTTATCAACACCACGGATTTCGACAACACGCCTGTGAGTGTGATCGAAGCGATGGCTTGTGGCCTCTGTGTTGTTTCGACAAATGTTGGTGGGGTTAGTCATTTAATTGACAACGGCATCGACGGTCTGCTGGTACCGCCCGGCGACGAGGAAGCGATGGCGGCGGCGGTGCGCAAGATCGCTGGGAATCCGGAGTTCGCACAACGATTGTCACGCAATGCGCGGGCGAAGGCGGAGCGTTTTGACTGGACGCATGTGTTGCCGCAATGGGAGTCGCTTCTAGACGCGATTGCCGGAGCTAAATCATCGAATGGGGCTTCTAACGGAGCGCGACAATACGCTCGGTCTAACTTCTAATATGCGTGTCTGCGTTATTTCGATGAAAGAGTGTTGGCAAGAGCCGGGTAACGGTTGGGTTTCGTATGGCGGCTTTCCGCGCCAAATGAACGCGATCGCTTCCCTGTTCGACCACATGGACCTTCTGATCCTGGATAGTCGGCCGCGGGCAGGGTCGCTTCCTCTACCAGGCACCGCCAATGTCGTAGCGATGCGCGAACCGTCCGGTGTCGACAGCCGGCGAAAACTGGACGTGATCCTTAAACTACCCTACTATGCGGGCACGATGATGCGCCACATTCGTCGAGCCGATGTGGTTCACACGCCGTTGCCAGGGGACATGCCGTTTCTTGGGATGGTCATGGCGCTTCTAATGCGGAAGCCGTTACTCGCTCGATATGGTGGCGCATGGACGCCTACTGCTGAGACCACCTTCATGAACAGGGTCACGCGCACGCTGATGCGATTCGCTGCGCGAGGATCGAATGTTGTCATTGCAACCGGCGTAGGAGAAAGAAAACCGGACCCGGGCGTAGAGTGGCTATTTTCAACGTCGCTTACGGAGGCCGAGCTGAAAGGAATCAAGCCGGTTCTCAATCGGGGTCTGAGCAACCCACCGCGGCTCCTTTACGCAGGCAGACTTTCTGTTGAGAAGGGTGTCTACCAACTCGTACACGCGATGGGATCTTTGCTTGGCTCGGGATTTCAGCCGATGCCATTTTTGACGTTGGCAGGGGAGGGACCAGATCGAGCGGCGCTAGAGGGAATCGTTCGTGGAAATGGTTGCGCGCCATACGTCCGATTTGCAGGTCAGTTAAATCGATCGGAGCTGTCAAACGAGTTCCACGCTGCCGATCTGTGCACACAGCCGTCTCTGACGGAAAGTTTTGGAAAAGCTTGGATCGATGGAATGGCTCACGGGCTGCCGGTAATCACGTGTGATGTGGGTTCTGCCAGGGCATGCATCGGCAACGACGGCGAGCGTGGCTGGGTGATCCAACCAGGAAAAGTGGAACAACTGGCCGATGCAATCCGAAACGCCTTAACGGCAAATGTGGACTGGCCAGCCATGAGAGCGCGGTGTCGCGTTTACGCTGAGCAGTTCACGATCGAGAGCTGGAAGAAGAGCATTGCAGGTTTCTGCTCGGCGCGTTGGAATTGCAAGATTGAGAACGGACGGCTTACCCGGTGAGGAACATATCACCAGTGAGAGCCTCGATTGCTGAGCAAGATGTTGACGTCTGGGGCCGGCGGTTCGTGATCATCGCGATCGCAGGTTGGGCGGTGGGCGTTGTCACTAGCTTCACGACAGCCTTATCACTCCTGACATCAATTGGCTTCATCGCGGCGCTCGCCGGTTGGTCAAAACCAGTTCCTGGCTTATACGGCGTCGCGATGTTAGCCACACTCGATGCCCTAACGCGGGTGTATCTGTTGACAGGCGGTCTGTTGCGGTGGAACAGTTTCAACTACCTGATGGCAGCGACATTGTTGGTATTCGCCGGCAAGACG
This sequence comes from Bryobacteraceae bacterium, assembly GCA_035630195.1. GTDB lineage: Bacteria > Acidobacteriota > Terriglobia > Bryobacterales > Bryobacteraceae > DASQDN01. The sequence goes on along the minus strand of DASQLD010000556.1, from coordinate 11,396 downwards.
ATGCGGCTGACCGATATTCATACGCGTATTCTGCTTGCGTTCATGTTCCTACTGGGGCTGCAACTTGCAATTACCGACGATCGATATTCGGGTCTACACACGTTGTTGAACCTGATCGCGCCTTGCGGCATTCTGCTCTACTTCGCGCGCGTCAATTATAACCGCCAGTGCATTATCTGGATTGCGTGGATCAACGGTACGGTCGCAGCTCTCGGCGGTCTTGTCTATCTGCTACAGATTTTTGACCTACCGACCATGAACAAGAATGCGTGGTCCGCATTTCCGCTAACTGCACTGATCTCTATCTGTCTTGCCTACGTTATTTCGCCTCCGAAACAGCAGTTCCGGTTAGGTTTGCTCGCCCTAGTCAGTGTCGCATGGGTATTTCTCAGTGGCAGCCGTGGGGGCATGCTGGTCGGATTAGTTTGTGTTGTGTTTCTGCTGGCGATGACGCAGCAGGTTAGGCATCGGCTGTCCTTGTTTGCAGTGGCTCCGGCAATTGTGACAGTGATTCTTGGTTTATTCAGCGCATTATCGGACACCTCGCTTCAGCGAGTAACGATGTTGTTCGATTCCGAACGTGAGCTCGAGTCGAGAACCAGTGGCCGATCGGACTTATATGTCGCCGGCTGGAGAATGTTTCAAGACAATCCCTTGGGCGTGGGTACGGGCGGATTCGGACGGGCCCTGTCTCGGCGGACGGATGATGACCTGGTCATCAGTGGCACGGAACTAGGCGCTCATTCGGCGTGGGTGCAGGCTCTTGTGGAGAACGGCATTTTCGGCTTCCTCGTGATTGCTGCCTATGTCCTGTCTTTTGCGGTTGCGGGATTTCGTTCTGGTGTGCCGGGATACTTTTCTTTAGGGTTGATGGTTACGCTTGTTTTGGGCGGCGCGTTCTTCTCCCGGTCATTTCACTCAAAAGGACTCTGGCTGGCGTCGGCCGGTTATGTCGCTCTGACCATGTACGGTCTGCCGCTCTATACGTCGGTGTGGAGAAGGAAGGCCGTTCCGCTTGCGCAACCACTGCGGTACCCCGTTGCTGCACCCTAATCGCGATGACAATCCTGTTCCTAATTCGGTCGCTTGATTGTGGTGGCGCTGAGCGTCAACTGACACTGTTGGCGCGTAGGCTATCCGAGTCCCGCCACCACGTATCTATCGCCGTGATGTATTCCGGTGGTGTTCGTGAACAGGATCTAGCTAATAGCGGCGTTCGCTTAGTCGACCTCAAGAAACGCTCTCAGTTCGACATGGTCGATGTAGTCGTGCGGCTGCGCAGACTGATTGCTGAATTGAAGCCCGACGTTGTCCATGGCTATCTCACGGCTGGGAATCTTGCCGCGTTAGTTTCAAAGATTTCACCCGGCCGCTCGAAGGTTATCTGGGCGGTGCGCGATTCCAACATGGATCTAAAGCGGTATGGGACTATGACTCGTTGCGCCTCAACCGTGGCGGGTCTCTTGTCGCGCATGACAGACGGAATTATCGCCAACTCAAAAGCAGGAATGGAGTTCGCAGTCGCAAACGGCTACCCGAAGGACCGTACTATCCATATCGCCAACGGGATCGACGTGTCGAAGTTTTATCCGGATGCTCAGGCAGGTAAACAGTTCCGCGCCAGTATCGGGTTGAAGGGATCGCAGAAGCTGATCGGCTTGGTGGCGCGCATGGACCCTATGAAAGACCATGCGACGTTTCTTACCGCTGCAGCGTCCGTAGCGGCAAGTCGACAGGACACACATTTTGTGTGTGTAGGAAGTGGATCGGCTGACTACGAACGAGCGATGAAGGAACGCGCGACTTCTATGGGTCTGGACGGTCGCTTGCAGTGGCTGTCTTCGCGTTCTGACATGCGTGGTGTTTACTCCGGTCTTGATGTATTCTGCCTTTCCTCGCAGTTTGGAGAAGGCTTTCCTAATGTGCTCGGTGAGGCGATGGCATGCGGGCGGAACTGCGTAGCTACGAACGTCGGAGACGCTGCCTACGTAGCAGGAAGTTGCGCTCAGATCGTTCCGCCGAGGGATCCCGAATCCTTAGCGAGCGCAATTCTCGCAGACCTTGAGCGTAGCGAAAATCCCGAAGTTCGCGAGAGAATCGTACAGAAGTTTTCTGTGGCGCAAATGGTAACTCAGACTGAGCATGCGCTTACGCGATGGGCTGGATTACCGTCGCAACATAACCACGAAGCTGTTGTCGCTAACTGATCCCCTAAAAAGAAGATTCGAATGAAAAACGCTCTCGTTACCGGTGGCGCCGGTTTCATCGGCAGTCATCTGGTCTCACGACTCCTGGCTTCCGGTTATCGTGTTACAGTCCTGGATAACTTCGATCCGTTCTACGCCGAGGCCATCAAGCTTCACAACATTCAGGATCACTTAGCGAATCCAATGTATACGTTGGTGCGCGCGGACATTCGCAGTGCCGATGAACTCCGGTTCAAGCTGCGCGACTCCTACGATGTCATCGTTCACCTGGCGGCCAAAGCAGGCGTACGCCCATCGATAGAGCACCCGCTTTTGTACCAAGAAACAAACGTGGCGGGAACCCAGAACCTGCTCGAGTTCGCAAAAGAGCGCAAGATTCTGAAGTTCGTCTTTGCTTCGTCCAGCAGTGTGTACGGCGTCAATCCGCGTGTTCCGTGGCAGGAGTCAGATCCAGTGCTTCTGCCGATTAGCCCATATGCCAGCACGAAAGTGAGCGGGGAACTCTTAGGTCACACGTACAGCTATTTGTATGGGATTCAATTCATTGGCCTCCGGTTCTTTACTGTTTATGGACCTGGGCAACGACCTGACTTAGCGATTCATAAGTTTGCTCGATTGATGCAGGAAGACAGGACGATCCCCATATTCGGCGATGGCAGCATGAAGCGCGACTACACGTTCGTCGAAGATACGGTCGATGGGATTGTCGGCGCTATGTCCTACGACAAGACTCGTTACGAGGTGGTGAATCTCGGAAACGACAGGACCGTCACCCTGATGGAATTGATTCGATCGCTAGAGACCGTGCTTGGACTTAGAGCGCGAATTCACTTTCTTGCGGAACAGCCCGGCGATGTTCCGCAGACGTGGGCCTCTATCGACAAAGCCCGGTCGCTCTTAGGATACGCGCCGACGACAGAGTTCATCGATGGGTTGCGACGGTTCGCAACCTGGCTCAATCAAGAAACAGAGGGTAGGATCGCACGAACCGCAACGGCTGCCGATGTCAAAGCCGCCATAGGGTGAAGCTTGGTCTCATGAGCGTAAGCAGCCAGCAAGTTCTTTCGGATCTATATCGCAGCTTTCCGCCGTTACGTCCAGTAATGGCCGGTCTGTATGGTTACCAACTTCGTTGGAAGCGTTACGGACTAAATCCTGAGCGCCTTGTCGAAATGGCTCTGGAGCGTGAAACATGGCTGCCGAGCGCCTGGGAGCGCTGGCAGAAAGAAGAGCTCGCGCGCGTGTTACATCATGCGGCGACTCGTGTCCCTTACTACCGAACAATGTGGGCCGCTCGTAGACGGGCGGGAGACCGTTCCTCACCGGAACTTCTAGAAAATTGGCCAATCCTTGAAAAGGAAGAACTTCGCAAGAACTTTCGTGGTTTTGTCAGCGACAAACATCGTATCAAGGACAGTGAACTCGAGACTACAAGTGGTACGACTGGTTCACCGGTTACCGTGGTGCTTCCTCGTCGTACAGTGCGGGCCTGGTATGCGCTTTGTGAAGCTCGCTTCCGACGTTGGAACGGTATCACGCGCGATAGTCGCTGGGCTATGATTGGATCGCAATTGGTGGCTCCGGTTCAGCAGACTTCGCCGCCATTCTGGGTTTGGAACGAAGGGCTTAACCAGTTGTACATGTCCGCGTATCATCTGACATACGAGAATCTTCCGAGCTACCTCGAAGCGATGGCTCGCTACAAAGTCGAATACGTCTGGGGCCATTCTTCAGCTTTGAATGCGCTTACTTCTGCAGCGCTAAGGAGCGGGCAGAAATTCCCACAGCTGCGAATCGCGCTGTCTAGTTCGGAACCTTTGACGGCAAAGCAGCGAATAAGAATCGGCGCGGCGTTCCGATGTCCGGTGCGAGAAACCTACGGCATGAGTGAGATGGTTGCCGGAGCGTCGGAGTGTGAAGCAGGCCGCATGCATCTCTGGCCCGAGGTCGGGTTCTATGAGGTCGTTGAAGGAACGGAGGCTGTGCAGCCAGGAAATTCCGGTGATCTGATTTGTACTTCGTTCTTGAATCGCGAGATGCCTCTCATTCGTTACCGCGTCGGTGACCGCGTGGCGCTTTCAAGTGACAAGGGTGGTTGCAAGTGCGGCCGATTGCTGCCGATGCTGGCCAGCATCGATGGACGCGCGAGCGACATGCTATTTACGAAGTCCGGGCGGATGGTGACTCCGACATCGATGGAGATCGTTTTCGATGTTGATCTGCCGATACGGGAAGGCCAAATAGTACAGGAGAGTTTGCAAAGCGTCCGCGTCATATATGTTCCCAACGGAAGACGGTCCTCTTCCGTAGAGCAGATCCTCTCAGAACGTGTCCGTGCTCGCCTGGGTGACGTTGACGTAGTTCTCGAACCAGTGCAATCGATTCCGCGCGGCGCCAACGGCAAACTTCGCGCCGTTGTCTGCGCGCTGTCTTCGGAGGAAAAACGCTCGCTGCGGATCCAGGCGGGTGTGGCTGTGAGTGCTGCTGTGCCAGCAGGAAGCCACTAGTCAAATGCGACTTGACCGAGTATTGCGTCAGAAAGCTCACTCAGGGGTTCGTCTTGTCCGTGCTGTCATCCGCAGCGCAAGGGATGATGGATTTCGCGATGCCGGACATATGTTGAATGGCGTTTTGCATGGATTCTTGCCTTCAAACAAGAAGCGTGCGGATCGAAAGAACGCGTTCGATTTGAAGTACGGGACGGATACCAGCGGAATCGTCCGCGTCGCGTCAATGGAGATTTCGAGCCCCAACTACGTATACGCTGCGTATTACAAGGCCTCGACGAGCGAGCACGTTCACGGAGCGCTGCAAAGCCTTCCGGTCGGACCCGAGTCGTTCACATTCGTTGATTTCGGCTCCGGCAAAGGGTTGGCGCTCATGGTGGCGTCGCTATATCCATTCCGAAATATTGTGGGCGTCGAATTCGCTGCGGACCTTCATCGAATTGCTATCGCCAATCTTGAGAAGTTTCGGCCTGCTGAAAGGAAATGTACGAAAGTGGAAAGCGTGCATGCCGATGCGACGCAGTGGCCGGTGCCCGCCGATCCGCTGATCTGTTATTTTTACGAACCGTTTGACAAGCCGATTTTGAGCAAGGTCATCAACCGTCTCGAGGCGTCCTATGGGGAGGCCAAGCGTCCGATCCTTATTCTGTATCACCAACCGCCCACCACCAGCGTGCTTCGTACAGATTCTATGCTGAAGGAACAGGTAGTACTGAAGAACGGCATCTTTCGGAAGATTGACAACTGGAAGCATGAGCCTTATGTGCTCTATGCAGCGAGCGCTACTTCGGAGGCAGCAGTAGCGTAATGCTTTGGCCGGGTGGCAAGAAGTTTGCGTTCACGATTTTCGATGATACCGACTGGGCGACGATCGAGCGAGTCAAACCTGTTTACGATGTGCTCAGGGACCTCGACTTTCGGACGACGAAGTCAGTATGGATGCTCAATGGATCCGGTCAACACACAAAGAATGGCGGGTCGAGCTGTGAAGATCCTGCATACCTGAAGTGGGTGCGGGACATCCAATCTGCCGGCTTTGAGATTGCTCTTCATAACGCCGCTCCGGTGACCTCGGAAAGGCGAATCGTCGAACGGGCTCTAGAGGAATTCAAACGAGAGTTCGGGGCGCCGCCGAGCATTCATTGCAATCACACCGGTTGTCTTGAGAATCTCTATTGGGGCGATACGCGGCTTAGCGGATGGAGGCGATCCATCTATCAAAGAGCGACGAGCCAGACTCGCAACGAAATTTCCTACGGGCATGTGGAAGGTCACCGGTTGTTCTGGGGAGATCTTTGCCAACGGGATGTCACTTACGTCCGGAATTTCGTTTACAACGATCTCAATACGTTGGCGTCGTGTCCGGAAATGCCTTACCATGACGCAAACAAGCCCTATGTAAATTTTTGGTTTGCGTCGGCTGAAGGCGGAAATCTCCGCCGTTTTCTTGCGAATTTCACGTGCTCAGCAATCGACCGCCTGGAGCGTCAGAGCGGATTGTGCATCGCCTATGTACATTTCGGGGGAGGGTTCGCTGACCGCGGGCAGGTAAAGCCAGAGTTTCGTCGCATTCTCGAATATGTGGCAAAGAAAGATCCGTGGCTCCCGACTGTAACCGAGGCGTTGGAGTATCTTCGTCACGGAGCGGATCGAAAGAGTCGAACCATTTCCGTAGAAGCTCTGCGCCGTCTGGAGATTTTGTGGCTTCTCGACAAAGGCGCAGTGAAGGTAAAAGATGTCTTCTCCCGCAGTCTCAAAACCGTCCGTAGTGTCTAAGGGAACAGCTTCGAGCAAACCGATCGCGAGGTTGGCGACAGGTCTCGAACTGGAGAAGTGGGATCTGTTGGTAGCACGGTTCCCAAACAAGAGAACCTTTCACTCTTCCGCATGGTGCCGCTCAGTCGCATCGCTCGTTTCGGCACGTCCCGTCTTTCTCGTGTTCGAAACCGGTGGCGAGATTGTGGGAGCCCTACCGGGCTATATTCTCCGGCTGGGACCGTTGAATGTGTTCGGCTCACCGCTAGAAGGTTCTCAAACCGAATCCATGGGGCCTGTCTTTGACCCACGACGAACATCGGGACCCGCGATAATGGCGGCCGCTATTGATCTGTTGGAGTCCGAGTTCAATATTCACCACATTGAGATAGCCGGCAGAGATTTTGACGCGGGAGAAATGGAAGCGCTGGGCTTTCATTCGTACCCGCAATTTACGTACCGTGCCGTCCTATTTCCACAAGACGCGGATAAGGGTTTCGCAAAGCTCAATCCGAAGGTTCGAAATCGGGTACGGAAATGTCAGAGAGCTGGAATCACCGTCTCAGTTCACACTGACATGACCGCCGCCGATGAGTTCGTGGCCGAATGTTTCGACCAAACCAAAGAGGTCTTTACGCGGCGAGGGAATGCGGTGCCATTCAGTCATAAACGTATGTTTGCTTGCTATGAAGCCCTTGCGAAGACCGGCGACTTATTGGCGCTGAACGTAAAAACGGATGCCGGGAGGTCGATCGCGACCGGGCTATTTTCGGCTGATGGTTCCGAACTTGTGCTGTGGATGTGGACGCATCGGTATGACGCGCGGCTTCAGAGTCCAACGGAGTTTTTAACTTGGACGGCTATGGAGCATGCTGCCGCGCGTGGATGCAGTGTGTTTGACATGACCGGCGGGGGGGAAGCCAAACGTAAATTTGGTGGCGAACCGGATCAGCAGACATTGCGTTGGATTCGAAGCAGATACTTCTGGATGCCTGCAGCCAGAGAACTCGCGCGACGCGCCTATCGCTGGCAACAACGAACACGAGGGCAGATGCGGCGGGCGCTAGCCAACAGGAATGTCGAAAGGGTTGAGCAAGGTGCCGCGGACTGATCGTCAGTTCACGATTCGACCGCTCCTGAACTCTGATATCGGCGCGGTTGCAAGAATCCATTGCGATGCCTTTCCCTCGAGTGCCTTCAGTTGCTTCGGCGAAGACGTCCTTCGGGAGTATTACAGCTGGCAGATGAAATCCCTGCCGAAACTGGTTGGTTATGTCGCAACAGAAGGAGATCGCGTCTGCGGTTTTGCCTATTGCGCAGATACATTCCTATCCCCTGTGCCCTTTCTAACGAGAAGTCCCCGCGTTATAGGCGCTGCCTTTCTTTCCCGGCCGTCTATTCTTTTTGACAGAAGAATCTCCAAGATGGCAGCGTATGCCGCGCGATCGATAGTGAAGCGGATATCCGTTCGTAAGACACCCGTCGAAACTTCGAAGACTCCCACTGTTGCATCTTTTTGGGTGGAAGCACTAGCAGTGGAACGGGGCGCACAAGGTCATGGCGTCGGCGCCACTTTGATGCGTCATTGCGTCGAAACCGGATTCTCCCAAGGATTTGGCACGGTCTATTTGGCAGTTGAGCCGATGAACCACCGCGCCATCGCCCTATACGAGAAACTAGGCTGGTCGCGTGTAACCAGCAATGGCCGCTGGAATGGCCGAATGAAACTCACCAGACATTCTGGAACAGCATTGGAAACGGCATGCTAATCGATCTCTATCATGCTTTGCCCCAATGGGCCCGCGTGCTTGCGGCTAGCGCTTATGGTTATCACCTGTATTCGTGGCGCTACGGCCGCGACACCGAAGATCTTGTCTGCGAAGCGCTGGCACGGGAATACTGGACAGCCGAACATATGCACGCTGAACAGAGCGCCCAACTGAGTGCTCTGCTGGTCCACTCAGCAAAAAACGTCCCGTACTATCGGGGTATTTGGGAACAAAGACGGCGCGATGGAGATACTTCTCCGGTCGACGTCCTGGCAAACTGGCCTGTTCTCGAGAAGGATCCGGTCCGCGAATCGCCAGAGTCATTTCTCGTCGAAGGCTCTAATCCCAAGAAGCTGTTTCGAACCGCCACCAGCGGGACGACGGGAAAGCCGCTTCAGTTGTGGCAAAGCCGGAAAACTCTTCACGAGTGGTATGCGCTCACCGAAGCTCGTTGGCGGCGATGGTACGGAGTAACGAAGGACGATCGGTGGGCAATTCTGGGTGGACAGCTCATTGTGCCTGTGAGCCAGACGGAGCCACCGTTCTGGATCTGGAATCGCGCATTTCGCCAGTTGTACATGTCGAGCTATCATCTCTCGCCCGATCTGATTCGCCATTACTTCACAGCCCTCAAGAAATACCGGATAAAGTATGTCTACGGCTATTCCTCCGCGCTTTATGCTTTAGCGAGTCAGGCGCTCGCAGACGGACGGGATGACCTCGTGTTCGCTGTTGCAATCACCAACGCCGAGCCCCTGTCGGCGCGCCAACGGCAAACGATTTCGCAAGCCTTTCACTGTCCTGTGCGTGAGACATACGGCATGAGTGAAATGGTTGCAGCGGCTTCCGAGTGTGAGTATGGACGACTGCACCTATGGCCTCGAGTCGGTGTCGTCGAAGTTCTAACCGATGGCAAACCGGCGGCTCCTGAAACCACTGGTGATCTGGTCTGTACGGGTCTGCTGAATACGGACATGCCGCTGATCCGTTACCGAGTTGGGGACCGCGCAGCGCTCGGGGATCGAGCGAATGTATGTGAATGTGGACGAACTCTGCCGTGGCTCAAGTCAGTGGAAGGCCGCCTCGATGACGTGTTGTACACGGCCTCTGGCCGGAGAGTCGGGAGACTCGATCCGGTCTTGAAGTCAGACCTCGCTGTTCAGGAAGTTCAGATCGTACAGAAGAGTCTCACAGAGCTGCATGTCAATGTGGTACCCGCTAAATCCTTCAACGGTTCAACGGAAGCCGCAATTGCCCGGCAACTACGAAACCGAATGGGCGAAGTGGATGTAGTCATCAAGCAGATGTCCTTCATCCCGCGCGGAGCCAACGGTAAGTTTAGAGCCGTAATTTGTGAATTAGATCAGGATGAGATTCGGCGCTCGACGGGGACTTCAGAGGCGGAGCTAGGAGCGGCGCGATGACTACGGTGTCAGTCATCATGGCTTGTCGTAACGAATCGAAGCATATTCGTCATGCTATTGAGTCTTTGTTGAATCAAGATACTGATGGCTTGGATTGCGAATACTTGATCGCGGACGGCGCCAGTGACGATGGTACACGTCAGATTCTGAATGATTACAGTCGCAAGTTTGAGTTTCTGCGTGTGATCAGCAATGAAGGCAAGATCGTATCTTCCGGCTTAAATGCCGCGATAGCGGCAAGCCGTGGTGACGTGATCGTGCGAATGGATGCGCACACTGAGTATGCGCCTGACTACGTGCAATCCTGCGTCAGAACACTATTTGCGACAAATGCGGACAACGTTGGTGGTCCGGCGCGGACTAAAGCAAATGGCTTGGTCCAGAAGGCGGTTGCGACAGCGTACCACTCGGCGTTTTCCTGCGGCGGAGCGCGCTTTCACGATGCAATGTACAAAGGCTTCGTTGACACGGTCACGTACGGATGTTGGCTTCGATCTTCATTCGATCGCTTCGGATTATTCGATGAGACTTTGGTGCGAAACCAAGACGACGAACATAACCTTCGTATCGTGCGGAACGGCGGCCGCATCTGGCAGAGTCCTGAGATCGTGTCCTGGTATCGGCCCCGCTCAGACCTCAAGGCGCTTTTTCGTCAGTATTTCCAGTATGGATTTTGGAAGGTTAAGGTCATTCGCAAGCATCGCACTCCGGCTTCAGTGCGGCATTTGGTGCCAGGAGCGTTTGTTCTCGCGTTAATGCTCCTCATAGTGGTAGCGCTGATGGGTGTGGTTATGAAGTGGCCTGTCCTCAGTCTCGCGGGAACGGCAGCGTTGGCTTTGACGGTTGTGAGCTATGGGATCGCTGCGGGCGTAGCGTCCTTCTTCACGAGCAAGCCATATGGGTGGGGCGTAACGCCGCTTCTGCCACTTGTCTTCTCTGTCTACCATCTCGCCTACGGTTCAGGCTTCATCGCCGGGCTGTTGCACTCCATGATATCGGGCGATGGCGCCACGCCGAGCGGCCGGTTCGCCACCGGAATTACACGTTAGTCAAATGACTGAGATGTTGCGGATTGTTATTGACCGCCTAGTGGCGGCTATTGCACTGGCCTTGCTTTCGCCCATCCTGCTAGTCGCTGCGATTGCTATCGTGTGGGGTGACGGATTTCCTATCTTCTATCGTCAGAAACGAATCGGTCTCCATGGCCGGCCGTTCTGGTGCTTGAAGTTCAGGTCGATGCGCAACGCCAACACGGGAACGTCGATCACGGCTTCAGCCGACCCACGCATCACGGCCGTAGGCGCGGTGTTACGCGCCTACAAACTCGACGAACTCCCACAATTACTTAATGTTGTCCGTGGAGAAATGAGTTTAATCGGCCCTCGGCCCGAAGTGCCCTTATTTGTGGATACAAAAGATCCGTTGTGGCGCTGCGTTCTTTCCGTGAGGCCGGGTCTCTCGGATCTTGCGAGTTTGGTTTACCGCCACGAAGAAAGAGTTCTGGCCGGCGCGTCTGATCCGGAGAAGTTATACCGATCGGAAGTGCTACCACGGAAATTGCGGCTCAGTACGTTCTACATACAAAACCGGTCCGCTGCACGAGATTTGAAATTACTGCTTCTGACAGCCCGTTACTCGTTCCTCCCTGTGGGGTTCGAGCCTCAGCGAGTGCTCCGAAGCTTCTCCTATACCGAGGAACCATAGTGGAGTCCATTCCATACCATCGCCCAACGA
>DASQLD010000555.1:0-6422 GCA_035630195.1 Bryobacteraceae bacterium | reverse complement strand
ATACTGACAGTACAGTCAGGAAAACTGGAAAACTTGAGTGTCTTCGCGACCAGGGCCCCGGCTTGTTCTTTGGTCAGCATAGCTTAGTCGGTCCCAATCACGTCAATACTCCGAAAGCGCGACGGCGAACAGCCGTGACTCATTGAGTTGATTTGTGTCGGTTCGCCCTTCCCATCTCTCGCCGATCCATACATCTGCCAGTAGCTGGGACCTGCGATACCATCACAAGCAGTCCAGAAATCAGGCGAACGCGCCTGGTAGGCGACCTGTGAAATCATGCCGCGCTTCTTGCCACCCTTGATTTCCCAGAATGCGTCGCCTCCGAACTGAAAGTTGTATCGCTGCTGATCGATTGAGTAGCTCCCGCGACCTTCAATTAAGATGCCATCTTCAATGCCTCCGATAAGATCCTCTACTGTCAGATCGGTAGTTCCCGCCTCCATCGAAACGTTCGGCATCCGCTGAAAAGGAACACTTGACCAAGAATCGGCGTAACAGCATCCGCGCGACTCCTTTTCACCGATAATGTGCGCCTGATCCCGGATCGTTTGATAGCCGCTGAAGATACCTTTGCTGACGATTGGAAACTTCATCGTCTTGACGCCGTCATCGTCATAAGCAACCGTGGCGAGGCCGCGCTCAGTAGTGCGGTCTCCAAAGATGTTTACGATGTCACTGGCGATCCGGGCTTTGCGAAGCTTGTCCAGGGTCAAATAGCTGGTGCCCGCGTAGTTGGCTTCGTAGCCGAGCGCACGATCCAGTTCAGTGGGATGACCGATGCTCTCATGGATAGTCAAGAAGAGATGGCTTGGCATAAGCACAAGATCCTTCTTCCCAGGCCGTACTGGTGGAGCAGCCAGATGTTCGACAACTTCCTCTCGAATGCGCCGGGCGTTCTCGGTCATGTTCATCTGCGGCACGAATTCATACCCAGTCGACAGGGGAGTGGGAATGTAGCTGCGGCTCTTGGACAGTCTCTTCTGAACGTCTACAGCGTTGGCGGTTGCCGAGCCAGACGTGTGAATAATGAGCTGCTGAATCGATGAGCCTTCGCTCGAAGCGAAATACTTGTCTTCCGAGCGGAAGTTCAGCGATGCGTTCGAAGACAGTACGCGGCGTTCTTTCTTAACTTCCCGTGCAACCGCAGTTAGCAGCGTAAGTTTCTCCGGAATGGGAACTTCAAATGGATTGCGTTCGAAAGGTGATGTCCATCGATCGATGTACGCTTTTGTTGGCGCGAGCACTATCAGACGCGGTTTGATCGTTGCGTTCGCCTTGGCCACCGCGACTGCTTCCTGCGTAATGCGCGTGATCTCCGCGGCAACCACGCGAGGGGAGGACGCGAATCCCCAGGCGCCATTGACAATCACGCGCACACCAAAACCGAAACTATCGGTGTCACTGATTTCGGGTACCTCTAGTGTTTTGCTTGTGCCGCGCTCCGGACTGAGGCGTATCGATATCCCCTGCTCGCGGTAACGGTTGATGCGGATATCGCAGTAGGACGCCTTTAGTCTCTTCGCTTCTCGTAATGCTGTGTCCGCCAGGTTCTGGAGTGCCCGATTCGGAGTTTTACTATCGTTTGGCGCGGCGAACAACTCATTTGCAAATGCCGCTGTGGTCGCAAAGAAGTCTCGTCTTGATACGGTCATACCGTCTTGTCCTTGGCATAGCAGATCGGATCGAGCAGGCATTCGGCGCAGTGAGGTTTTCGCGCTACGCAGAGACTGCGTCCATGATGAATCACCTGATGCGCGAAGAGTATCCACCGTTCCTTTGGGATGATCTTCATCAAATCCTTCTCTATGTTGACCGGATCATCCTGCTTAGTCAGATCGAGACGCCGCGAGATGCGGTGCACATGTGTGTCAACGACAACGCCTGAAGCAATTCCATATGCCGTTCCAAGTACGACATTGGCGGTCTTTCGGGCGGCTCCAGGCACGGTCAGGAGATCTTCGATAGTTTGAGGAATCTCTCCCTTGAATTCGCTTTGAATTCGTTTGGCTGCTCCTATGATGCTTCTCGCTTTGTTGTTGAAGAAGCCTGTTGAACGGATATCGCTGGCAAGCTCGTCCTGGTTGACGCTGGCGAAATCGGCAATGGTTGGATATTTAGTGAATAGTCCCGGCGTTACTTCATTAACGCGCTTGTCAGTACACTGCGCCGATAGGATCGTGGCGACCAACAACTCCCAAGGGGAGTTGTGATTTAGGGCGCATGTAACATTCGGATAGAGCCTGTCCAAGCCTTCGAGAATGAGGTCTACCCGCCTGCGACGGTCGGTTGCATTCTTTGGCTTTGGCACTTTAGAAGGCGGTGTGGCAGGCATTGTTATTGCGGGGAATGCCTCATGATAGCATCGCCAGTGGCGATGAGACCCTCCCTCGTGTGGTTGTTGTTGCTAGCCTTGACAGCCTACGGCGCCGGCATCTTCGGAACTTTCTTTCTCGATGATTATGCAATCTTTTCCGATCCTGTTCTGACGTCGGCGTCTGGTTGGTGGGAAGTCTGGCGATTGGAACAGACGCGGCCACTCACATACTTCACATTTTGGTTGAACTATCAGACGGGCGGGAAAAATCCCATCGGCTATCATGCGCTGAATGTTGGATTGCACCTCGTAGCAGTCTGGCTTGCATTCAACGTTCTGCGAAGAATTCTACCGGAAAGTATCGCCTGGATTGCGGTGGCAATATTTGCAGCGCATCCTCTGCAGTCGGAAGCTGTCAACTACATCTTCGCCCGAAGTAATCTGCTTATGTCGGTGTTCAGTCTTTTTGCGCTGAATGATTGGTTGAAAGAACGCCGGTGGCGAGCGGTCTTATGGTTTGGCATCGCTCTGCTCGCGAAAGAAGAAGCTGTCGGCATTCCGATATTCCTGTTGCTGCTGGAGATATCGAGGTCAAGATTGCGATCGGCGTGGAAGCAGGTTGCTGTGATGTTCATTATCGCCGTCATTATCGGGGCGCGAGTGGTGGTGGCCACAGCTACAACACCAGGTTCGGGCGCAGGAGCACAAGCAGGATTTTCTTCAACGCAATACTTTTGGACGCAAGGGCTCGTTATCTGGCGTTATTTCTTCATGGCCGTGATTCCTGTCTGGCCATATCGGATAGATTCGCCAATTGTGTCAGGAATGTATTGGTGGGCATGGGTCGGTCTGGTGGCATGCGCCGCGATATCTGCGATGCGGTACAAGGATCATCAAGTGGGTTTTTGGATTTTCGGGAGTCTCGTATTGTTGTTGCCAAGTTCTTCCATCTTTCCGGCTGCCGACCTGGCTGCAGACCGCCGAATGTATTTGCCGATGCTACCTCTTGCCGTGGCGATTGCGCTGTGGGTTCCTCGCATCGGGTACGTCATTCCCGCTCTGGCGATTTTGTCGATGATCCGAACTTACGACTGGTTGGACGCGGAGCGCTTCTGGCGCAAACAGGCGTTACGCGGGAGCGTCCGTTCCCAAGTCCAACTGGCGCGTATAGTGGATCCGAAAGAAGCTTTACGCATCCTCGAAACTGAGAAGCTGCATCGACCCCAAGAGTACCTGATCGCGTCAGAGTTAGGGAGGTTGTACTTAGCCGATGGTGAACGCGAAAAGGCGCTTGCGGAGTTTGGGCGCGCGCTATCAATCAATCCAGACAGCCCGCAGGCGCTTAGTAATCGAGGCGTCGCCTTATTGATGTTGAAGCAGACCGATGCGGGGCGTGCTGATTTTGAACGAGCTCTACGGATCGACCCATGCACGTTTGAGGCGCGACTCAACGCCACACGTATGGGTCTTCCACTGAACGCAGGTTCCCAATGCCGCTATTCAGAGGATCAACGAAAGGCTTTGTTCGGGAAGTAAGTTAGCTACTTCCTCCGAGCGAGCTTTAGTCCCGGTCCACTCCCCGAAGCTTCATCCGTTTTGAATAAAGCTAAGTTGTCGCGATCGATCAACTCGACACGAAACTTGGCATTCGGACCCAGTTCCGAACTCCCGTGATGCTTGTGGTGAATGACTTCGAAAGTCAGAGACGTGGCTTTGACGACGGGACTCAATAATGGAGTTGGGTTCTTGCCACCTTCCACACGCCATTTTCCGTCTTCGATTCGACGCTGGAAGTAGAACACGATTGTTCCGCGAACCTTGCCACTCATCTCATTAATCGAAAGCTCGATTGCGGGCTGATCGTTCATGGTAGCCTCCCAAACTCCGACAAACGGGGAGCTTGGCGCCGCTACCGAAGTAAACATCAAGAACATTCCGAGCAGGTTCTTGTACATTCGGATACCCCGACGTAATTATGTACTAGTTAACTAGTACAATCAAGCGGTAACAGTGAGATTCGCGTAGATCGATAGACTTGAAGCGTGGCGACAACTGCGCTATTACTCGATCCCCTTTACAAGCAGCACCTCACCGGCGCGGGACACCCGGAACGGCCCGAACGGTACGACGCCGTGACAGCAGGCCTTGAGGGCGCCGGTATCCTGCGTGACGCTCTTCGCATTTCATCGAGGCGAGCCACGGAGGATGAACTTGCTATGTGCCACAGCAGAGAGTACATCGCGACTGCGAAGCGGGACATCGCTCGCGGCGCCCGCGATCTATCGACTGGTGACACGGCGGTGAGTCCGCGATCGCTCGATGTTTCACTCGAGGGTGTCGGAGGTGTTTTGAATTGTGTAGACGCAGTTATGCAAGGCAAAGCCAAGAACGCATTTTGCGCTGTTCGGCCACCTGGCCATCATGCGACTCCGGTTCGCGGCATGGGATTTTGCATTTTCAACAACGTCGCAATTGCCGCGAGGCACGCTCAGAAGAAGCACGGAGTTTCGCGCGTTTTGATTGCCGATTGGGATGTTCATCACGGCAACGGTACACAGGACATTTTCTACAACGACGGATCGGTCTTTTTTTTCAGCACTCATCAATCGCCGTGGTATCCCGGAACGGGCGCGCGGGACGAGACGGGTGAGGGCGCCGGTCGAGGCGCTACGATGAACTGCCCGCTGCCAGCAGGTTCCGGCCGGGTGGAAATCAGCGGCGCCTTCCGAGAGCGACTCATGCCCGCGATGGAAAAGTTCGAGCCGGAGTTGGTATTGATCTCGGCCGGGTTCGATTCGCGGGAGGGAGATCCGTTGGGCAAGTTTACACTCACCGACGAAGATTTTGGTGAACTCTCGCGTCTGCTGATGGACATCGCCGACAAGCATGCCGGCGGGCGGGTGGTGTCAATGCTTGAAGGTGGCTACAGTTTGACGGGCTTAGCCTCTGGTGTGGCGGCGCATGTTACGACGCTAACGCATGCTTGAGTTTGGTTGGGCGGGATGCTAGATTAGTGAGTGCCTACCTGTGCGCCCGTAGCTCAGTTGGATAGAGCGTCTGGCTACGAACCAGAAGGTCGCATGTTCGAGTCATGCCGGGCGCACCATTAACATCCGACAAATCAATAGCTTATCGGCTCAAGTGAATTTGCACATTTGTGCCGTACATGCTGCTGTGCCTGAATATGTGCCCACCCCAGGCCTTAATTCCTGTGCCCCGCTCATGGGCACAGGAATGCCTGAATCTTGTGCCGCAGCGCGTCTACATCGTTGGTTTCGCACTCCCAGATAACAAGCTGTCCCATCCTGCAGCGCACAAGCTGGCTTGCGCTTCAGCGTCCCACTGGACATTGCGTTGCAGCTTAGGTGACCAGCATCCAGTGCTACTTCCCGGTGTCCGGCCTTCCCCATGCCTGATGTTGCCAGAAACAGCCATGAACCCAGATGGCCTTCCTGCGGACCTGGAAGACAAGGTCAGGTTTGCGGGGCCGCATGCACACGTATGGTGTTATCAGCAATGACATCACGACTACGGTAGAAGTACCTGAATCCGGAGGCGAGACTGCCTAGACTGTAGGAGATTACTTCTATAAGGCTTTTGTGTTAGCATGTGCTCCCAGAACCCACAGTTCTGAGGGAGACTATTTTGATGAACCGTCGCCAATGGGTTGCGACTACAGCCGCATGTGCCTTAGCTAACAGCACTTTACTACGAAGCCAAGGTCAGGATCTAATCACAGTCTCTGCCACCGGATTACGTTTCAACCCGAAAGATTTCTCGGTCACTGCTGCGAACGTCCTGGTTAACGGAATCACCTTGCCAAAGTTCGCTGCGTCTTGGGCCTCTGTGCAAATTGGGCTGGGAGTGCTTTCTACAATTGGCGGTTGGCTTTTTCAAATATTGATATCGGCGCTTGGCGCAGGCAATCCCTCACTTGAATCTCTCCTCCGAAAACAACTTGAGGCAATCGGGGAGGTTGTAAGTAAGGAAATAAGGGAGAACGAGATAAGACGCTCTCTAGCTCTACTCGAATCCATCCGACAAAAGATGACTGAGTACATGAACGCCCCGACGTCTGTAGATCGTCTTGAGAATGCAACTGCGGAAT
>DASQLD010000554.1:0-22627 GCA_035630195.1 Bryobacteraceae bacterium | reverse complement strand
AAACCGGGACCTGACCGTTGTCCCCGCTGGTGAAGTCCATTGCTTTTGACCACGTATAAGACACTCCGAATTGAAACCCGGCTTGAAAGCGACGGTTCACAGAGGCCTGCAACGCGTGATAGTTGGAAATCCCTGAATACTCCCGGTAGTTCAGGCTAGCGTGACCAGGATAAGGTCGAAAGAAGTTATCGCTGAGCGGCGTCGACGGATTAGCGGGATCGGCGTTCTGCGGGAGAAAGCGCGCTCCATACGGAACGGTGTTAATGTCGCGTTGCTGACTTAGATGCCGAGCTGCATTCCCGACGTAGGAAAGGTCGACTAGCGTTGAGCTGCCGATGTCGCGTTGTATTGCCAGCGTCCACGACTGCACAGTGGGAACCTTTTGGTCCCATTCGAAAGCGGTTATATTGCTTGGGAAGAGAACGCCGGTTGAATTGACAAAGGTGTCCAAAGTCCCGTAGAACATTTGCGGCCGGAACTGGTTTGGAGGATTGCCGTTTGCAGCGCCGGAAATCAGGCCGGACGAAGGGATCATGTTCTTCGTGATCGCGTAATGAGCCCGGAAGGCGGTCTTGTTGTCTCCAAAGACGTCCCATGCGAACCCGACCCGAGGACCGAGTTGGATGGGCTGCTGGCGGGTAAACCCGTCGCGATAACGCTCCTCCTGAGCAGTGACCATGCCGTTGGTAGGATCGCCGGTATTCGGCACATAGGCCCCAATTAAAACGGCTGGCCCATACGCGCCAGTTATCGGATTCAAAGAAGAACGCTGGCCGGCGGGGTTAAGCGCGGACTGATAGAGGGTAGGAGCTTTGGAGCTGTCGTAGCGGTCGAGGACGAACGCAGCGGCATCCCCTTCGGGGAAGCGATATGGCGTCGCTCGGGAGAAGCGCAAGCCATAGTCCAACGTGAAGCGACGACTGACCTTCCATTGGTCCTGTGCAAACCATTCAAAGAGGTCCATGACATTACGAGCAGTTGTGCGGTTACTGCCTTCCGTATAAGTGCGAAACACGCCTAACGCAGCATTCGCAAAAGCGTTGTTGGTATTGAGCGGATTGTTGGCGTCAGCATCGAATGCGAAACTGCCGCCAAACAGCGTACGTGGGCCCTCAGAAGCGAAGTTTCTTTCGAAGTAAAAGCCGAATTTCATCGTGTGGCCGCCGCGAGTGTACGAGAGATTATCGAGGAAGATGTAGCGCTCGTCACCTGCATCAATGGGAAGACGGTCGTCATAAGTGACGTTAACTGCGTTAGGAATTCCTCCGAAGCTTGCCTGCGGAATGATATTGAGCGGATTGCCCTGGGGGTAAAGTTGGCCCAGCCCCGCAAGACCCGTCTTATCTCGCAGCACCGGATCAAAGTTGGTCGGGGAAGTTGCGGCGCCAATCTCACCGAGAACACGGTAGCTGCCATTAAACTCGTTCACCAGAGCAGGAGTGAAAACGCGGGTGTATGAGGCCATGACCGAGTCTTCCGTGAAGAGATAGTGGTGATGGAGCTGATTCCAGTTCGAGTTGAAAGCGGCTAAACCCTCGTAGCCACGGCGATCTGCCCACCATGTCCGGCCGCGAAAAGCGATGCGGTCATTATCTGTCGGCGTGAAATCTACCTTGAGCATGTTCTGCTTCTTCGGATGCTCGGTGATTTCCTGAAAGACATAATTGTAATTGCCGCCCGAGACGTTGTTGTCAAAGAAATTGGGTTTCGGGAACAGGTTGAGAATCGCCTGCCCACTGCGGTTCAGACGGGAAGCCGGGATGACGTGTCCGGGAAAGCAACCACTAAGATTCGTGGCTGTACAAGGAAGATTGAGAGTAGGATCGCGGAGTAGGACCGGTTGGTTGTTGATGCGGCTCTGCGAAAAGTCTCCGGCGCGTTCCAGATCGGTAGGTACGGTGACGGTGCGCGGCGTTCGAGGTTCAAAGATGCGCCAGTCCTCACGAGAATAGAAAAAGAAGAGCTTGTCGCGATTCCGATTGAAGACTTTCGGAATGAAAACCGGTCCGCCGATCGTGCCGCCGAACGTGTTGTATCTATATAGCGGATTCGGCTGTCCTCGCCGGTTGTTGAAGAAATCGTTGGCGTTGAACTGTTCGTGACGTTTGAACCAGTAGGCGCTGCCGTGAAAGTCGCGGGTGCCGGATTTGGAAACGATGTTGACGAAACCACCGGCATTCCTGCCATATTCGGCCTGATAGTTATTCAGGAGGACCTTGACCTCGGCGACGGCGTCCATGCTGGTGGCGCCATTGAAACGATCGACGAGGTCGGCATCGGAACCTGTCTGACCATCGAGCGTGAAAGTATTCATGCGGTTCCGCGTACCGCTGATGTTCGGAGTTGCGGTGCCGAACGTATCTCCGAGAGCCGCATTATCACTGGACGCGCTGACACCGGGCATCACTCGAAGAAGCGCCACAATGTCGCGACCTTTGGATTGCAGCTGTTCCATCTGGCGCGTGGACAGGAGTTCAGAATTCTCCGCGCTGCTGGTTTGTATTTGCACGTTTTCGGCCCGGACCGAGATGGACTCCGATACGGAGCCAACCTTTAACTCGAGATCGCCCAAAGCGCGTCGTTCATTGGCAGTAACCACGATACCGGTACGCTCTGTAGTGGCGAAGCCGGGATTCTCGATCCTTAGGGAATAGGTGGCGGGAACGAGCGTCGTAAAGACGAAGGCGCCAGAGTCATTGGTTGTCGTTTGACGAGTATCACGCGTTCCTTCGTGACGAAGAGTGATACGGGCTCCGACGACGACTTGGCCGGAAGTATCAACCACCGCGCCACTGATCTGGCCGGTTGTCGTTTGAGCGTGGAGCGGCCAGAGAATGACGGCAAGAACTGCAACCGAAAATACAAACCAGTTTTTAGCTGACATGACAACTCCCGAGCGGAATTATGTCATTGAAGTGGCTCGCAAGTCTAGCCAGCTAATGGTGTTTCCGCGCAAATTCACGGACCCGAACGATTTTCAGATTGTACTGCTTTTCTGAAAAGCCTTGATCACCGCACTATTATCGGCTGCGCCATAGCCCGCCTCCACCGCGTCCTCAAGCAACTGGCGATGAGCTTCTGATAGCGGTAGTCGTGCATCGAATTGTACACCGGAAGCCAGTATCAGAAGCACGTCTTTCAAGTGCTGCGATAGTCGAGCCTCGGGCTCAAATTCTTCGTTAAGCATGCGCAGGCCCTTGGTATCCATTGCGCGAGAATAAGCAGGGCTGGTCTTTAAGATCTCGAGCGCAATATGAGGATCGATGCCCGAAGCTCTCGCGAACTCCAAACCTTCCGCCAATACAGCGCGATTCAAGCCGAGCACCAAATTCATCACAAGCTTCATGCGAGCGCCACTGCCGACTGGCCCCACATGGTGTGCTGTCTTGCAGCAGTGCTTCCACAAGTCTTCACATCGGGCGAAGCCATCTTGCGACCCACCACAAAGGAAGATTGCTTCGCCTATTCGTACTTGCCGGCTGGAACCGCCAATCGTCGCATCCAAGTATTCGAAACCTGCTTGTTTCAACATTGATCCGAACTGTACTGCATCTTCGGGAGCACCCGTAGTTGTATCAATGACAATGGCCCGACTCGGCAGCTTGTGGAGAATTTCGGCTAACACCGAGCCGGCTATTTCCGAAGTAGGAAGGCTTAAGAGAATTCGCGCACAATTTGCAGCAACATCAGCCGCGCAACAAGCTGCCTCGCCGCCAATGCGTATCAGTTCTGTCATCTGTTCTGTGCGTAGATCGAACCCAATGACGTGGTAGTCGGCGGCGACCAAACGCTCAGCCAATGCGGTACCAACAAGGCCAACACCGATGATCCCAATTCGGTCCATTCAGGCGCCTTTCCTTCCTGCAATCAGGCCTGACGATCCCGATATCATCGAAACCTTTGTCAGTTGCTGAGCGGCTTTCATGACAGCGGGGGCAGTATGGTCGACAAACTCCTGCAATGAACACGCCATCCAGGGAGCGGCCGCGCTGATTGCCGCCCAGGAGCGTTGATCGGGATCGAAAATCGGAGCCGCAACCACACGAACCCCTATGACTGTGTCCTGATCAGATAATGCGTAGCCGAGAGTCCGAACCTTCTCCAGTCGGGACTCAATTTCGGATATGGATATCGGAGTGTTCGGAGTCAACTTCACTCGTTCTTTTGCGTTGAGTATTTGCAGGCGCTCTTCGAGAGGCAAATACGCGAGAATCGCGTGTCCGACAGCCGTACAGTACGCTGGAACTCTCGCGCCAACACGCTGTGTGATACCTAACCTTCCAAGAGGCATTTGCAATCGCTCGACATAGACGAGTTCTGGACCATCTAATACGGCAATACTCGCAGCCTCATTGATAGTTCCTACCAAAGACCGTAAGATCGGCCGTGCGATGGCATGTAACTCCATTCGTCCAAAGGCATTGAAACCGAGATCGAGGACCTTCAGTCCAAGCCTGTATCTTTTCTGCTCGGCCGGATGCAGATAGCCAAGCATCACTAGCGTCTTAACGAGTCGAAAGGTGGTTCCCGAATCCAGTTCCGCCCGGGAAGCAATTTGCGAGAGTGTCAATTCGGGTTCCTGCGCATCGAAGATTTCGAGCACCCGAAATCCCTTGGCTAGGGACATCACCATGCTCTTTGAGGGGTCCCCTGTTTTTTCGGAATCCGAAGCAACCATCGAAAGACATGGTACTGCACAACTCGATTGTTGTACAGCCCTTGACTGCCACGCAACGCAGTGATAATGTTTTCTCTATCGCCAGATATCCGAAGTACTTTTCGGAATCCGAAGGAGACCTCTTGAATCGACGCTACTTTCTTCCGACACTCGCCGCCGGGGTGGCGAAGACGAAACTTCGGGCTGCGCCGAGCGATCGCATCAACGTAGCCATCATCGGAGTTCGCGGTCGTGGCCGCGCACTGGCGGGTGGCTTTGCCAAGACGGCGGATGCCAGTATTGAGTACCTCGTAGATGTGGACGACAGAGTCATTCCAGCGGCAGCCGATGTTATCGAAAAGGCCGGACGTAAGCGTCCCAAGTCACTACGCGACATGCGGCGTGTGTTCGATGACAAAACCATCGATGCCGTAATCATTGCAACGCCCGATCACTGGCACGCTCCTGCAGCAATTCTCGCCTGTGACGCCGGCAAGGACGTGTACCTGGAGAAGCCGTGCTCCCATAATCTCCGCGAGGGCCGCTTGATCGTCGAGGCTGCGCGCCGACACAAGCGCATCGTGCAGCATGGAACCCAAGCCCGAAGCCGTGAGAACACCCGACAGGCGATTGATTACGTACACTCCGGCAAAATTGGAAAGGTAGTCATGGCGAAGGGTTGGGACGTCCAGCGGCGCGAGGATATCGGCCATAAGCCGGACACGCCGGTACCAAATGACGTCGACTACGATCTTTGGGTGGGACCGGCCCCGATGATGCCGTTCAATGAGAATCGATTTCATTACACGTGGCATTGGAATTGGAACTTCGGCACGGGCGACGCAGGTAATAATGGCGCTCACCAGATCGATATTGCACGATGGGCGCTTGGTGTAGATTACCCAACGTCAGCGGCCGGCGCGGGCGCCAAGCTCTACTTCGATGACGATCAGCAGACGCCGGATACCTTGAACGTTACCTTTCGTTATCCAGGTAAGATGCTCCAGTTTGAGCTTCGAATCTGGAACCCCTATGGAATGGAAGGCGCGGAAAACGGCGTTGCGATCTATGGTGGCGATGGCATGGTGCAGATCGCGAAATGGGATCGCCTGTGGGGCTACAAAGTTTTCGACAACAAAGGCAAGTTGGTAAAGCACGAACAGAGCCAGGGAGAGGACGAAGGGCACATACGAAACTTCCTCGATTGTGTGCGCTCCCGGCAAGCCCCGAATGCGGAAATCGAAATAGGATTCACATCGGTAGTGCACTGCCACTTGGCCAACATCATTGCGCGGACTGGACACAACGTTCGGTACGACGCCAAAGCGAACTCTGTTAGTGGAGATGCTTCGGCGGCGAAACTGGTCACCCGGGAGTATCGCGAGCACTGGGCAAAACCGCGCGGCGTTTGACAGCTTTCAGAGGACTCTTCAGGAGGAAACGAATGTTCCGCGTTGGACGCTGGCCCCAGGTCTGGGCATTGTCTTTGTTGTCATATGCCATTCAATCTCCGATCTGTCTAGCGCAGGTCAACACAGCCACAATCTACGGCGCAGTGACGGACCCTAGCGGCGCAGCAGTCCCGCAAGCGTCAATCACGGTCTCTAACAACCAAACCGGCGGAAACTGGAATGCCACTACCAATGCGCAAGGTGAGTACACGCTCACATTTCTTCCGGCAGGCACTTATACGATCGTCACTCGCGCCGCCAGCTTCAAGGAATCTCGCAACACTAATGTGGAACTTGCCGGTGGTCAGGAGGTGCGCTTACGCTACGCCCTCGCGATTGGCGAGGTGAGCGATAGCATCACTGTTGTCGCCGAGACTCCGATCATTAACACTGCCAATGCCGAGCAGACACACAATCTGAGCAACATTCGGGTTACCGAATTGCCCACAGCCAATCGCGACTGGAGTTCTCTGTTGAATCTTGGTCCTGGCTTGACTGTGGTCAATGGCAACACGCTCTCGATGAATGGGCTGCCGCAGGACGGCTTCCGTTTTACCGTTGATGGCGCCAACGCCAGCGGGAGCGGCGAATCAGAGACTATGACATCGCTGGGTTACATCAAGGCAGTCAGTCTCGAAGCTGTGCGAGAAGTTAACGTAACCGGGGGCATCGCGCCAGCCGAGAGTGGCCCCACGATGTCGGGGAACGTCAACGTTATCACTAAAAGCGGCACCAACGAGATGCATGGCTCATTGTTCGAGAACAATAGAGTAGAGGATTTTGCCGCTCGCAATCAGTTCCTCACGACGAGGCCGCCTGTTACTTTTAACCAGTTCGGCGGCTCTCTCGGTGGACCGATTCTCAAGAACAAGCTTTTCTACTTCGGAGTGTTCGAAGGCTATCGGTCGCGCGCCTTCACGTCGGTCAATGGCAATGTGCCCACCGCCGAGTTCCGCGCCACAGCGGTCGCGGCGAATCCTGACTACAAAGCGTTTCTTGACACCTTTCCGTTACCCAACAATGCGTATGCTCCGGGAGCTGTGACCGGTTTCTATCAAAGCGCGGGATCCGGCGTCGAAGACAGCAACCACGGCAGTATTCGCGGTGATTACATGATCAGCAGCGCCGACATGCTTTCGGTTCGCTATACCTACGACACACCGTTCCAGCTAACGCCGCGAGTGTCGCCCCAGAACACGCGGACCTTCGATGTGAAGACGCACAAAGGCGTTGCCAGCTACATTCACTCGAGCGCTTCATGGAGCGCCGAGAGCCGCCTTGGCTATAACCGTTTCACGCGTTCCCGGCTCGATAATATCTTCACGCTTGGAGTCTCCGCGATTACGGGTTCTCTCGGTTTCTCCAACAGCGGAGAACTGATGGAGAACCTGGGAGTGAACTATAGCTTCGATCAAATCGTCGCTCTGAATCGAGGACGTCACTCGTTGAAGATGGGCGTGTTGTTCCAGATGTGGGAATCGGGTCGCAACAACGAAACTGTTCCTGAGTTTCAGTTCGCGAATGCTGCTGATATGCTTGCTAACCGCCCAAGCCAGATCACGATCAGCTTTGGAGTTCGACCCTACACGCTGCGCAATTGGGTAAATGGCTACTTCGTTCAGGATGATTTCCGAATTACTCGTAACTTTATGCTGAATGTTGGCTTGCGCGCCGACTGGTTTTCGGTGCCTAAAGAAGATTCCGGGCGGCTCTTCAATCGTACGGGTCCATTTGGAATCGGGCCGTTTACCAGTCCTGATAGTGTTTACGAAAGCAGCAAGTTTGATTTTTCGCCGCGCGTTGGCCTCGCCTGGACGATCACCCCACAGACGGTAATCCGTGGAGGCGGTGGTATTTTCACAAGCGCTCGCAATCAGTTCGGGGGCCCGGTAGAGCTTGTACAGAATGCGATCGATGAACCTAACCGTACAGTGTTCAGCGCAGCCGAAGCACAACGCTACGGTCTAAAGTATCCAACCACGAATGCCGAGGTTTTGCCGCTGGTTAAGGGAGGCGGTCCCATCTCCGGAACTGTAATCGGTCAGCACTTCCCGCAACCCTATGCGATCCAGTGGACACTCAGCATTGCGAGAGAGATAGGTTCCGGATGGTCGGTTGAATCCGCCTATGTCGGTAACCACGCGGTCCACGCAAATATCGTACGCAGGATCAATTTGGTGGATCCGATCACCGGACTCCGCCCCTTTGCCGGCTACTCGGAATATAACTACTACGACGCATCGGAAAGTTCGAGATATAACTCGTGGCAGAATACGGTGCGGAGCAGATTCAGTAATGGCTTTCAGGCCGGCGCCATGTACACTTGGGCGAACTCGATCGCTTATAGCAATGCTGCCAACATCGGATTCCCAAATCCTCCGCAGAACTCCAACAATATTGCGGGAGACAAAGGACCGAGTCCGTTCGATATCCGGCATCGCTTCAACACCGATTTCTTATACGAGCTTCCGTTAATGAAGCTCACTGGTAGCACGGGAAGCGGCTCGCGACTTGCTCTGGGAGGATGGCAGCTCTCCGGGATTCTTACGGCCGAGACAGGCGCTCCTATCAACGTCACCCAAAGCACTTCGTACCAGAGCACGCGGCCGGACTACATCGGCGGGGAAGCATATTTCGAAGATGCTGGCCAGACATTACAGTATTTGAATCGCGCTGCGTTCGCTCGAATTCCGGTTGGTATGGCCAATGCGCCGTTGCGATTCGGCAGCGTCGGACGGAACGCGCTGCGGGCGCCGGGATTTTGGAACCTCGATCTTGCGTTAGCGAAGAATCTGCAATTCACTGAGCGCTGGCGGCTGCAGATCCGGGGCGACATGTTCAACTCACTCAATCACACGAACTTTTCCACTGTCTCCACGGCAATCGAGGCTGGAAACTTTGGTCGTTTCACAGCCACGCGAGGCGCTAGGGTCGTTCAACTTAATGCGCGCTTGACGTTCTAAACTTGACTGGGAGACTTCGTTGAGAATCCGCTGGTGGCTCCTCGCAGGTTTGTGTTGCGGTCTTACTGCCCAGACACTTGAGGTATCTCCGAACCGTCGCTATCTGCAGACAAGTGATGGCAAACCTTTCTTCTGGCTCGGGGATACGGCTTGGCTGCTTTTTCAGAATGCCTCTAAGGAAGAAACCACACGTTACCTGGATGACCGCAAGCGCAAAGGCTTTAACGTCGTTCAGGTAATGGTGCTGAGATCAGCAGGCGATACCACGACCGACGGGATACCGGCGCTCATCAACGAAGATCCTGCTAACCCTCGTCTTGACGGATATTGGGATCACGCGGCTTGGGTCATAGATCAGGCCCGAGAACGCGGGATTCATATGGCCCTTGTTTGCTCCTGGGGCTCGATGGTTAAGGGCAAAAAAGTGAATGCCTCGAACGTCGAATCCTACACACGTTTCCTCGTAGAGCGCTTTGGTTTGAAGCCCAACATCATCTGGATCACTGGCGGGGATATCCAAGGCGACGTCGGTGGGGACGTCTGGCGCACTATGGCGCAGACACTTCGCAAACTCGACAAAAAGCACCTCATTACGTTCCATCCATTTGGTCGTACCCAGTCTTCTACGTGGTTTCACAAGGAACCGTGGCTCGACTTCAACATGTTCCAGTCCGGTCACCGGCGTTACGATCAGGACAAGACTCCTGGCGCCAAAGGCGAGGACAACTGGCGTTACGTCCAGGAAGATTATGCGCTTACTCCGATCAAGCCAACACTGGATGGTGAGCCGTCGTATGAGAACCTTCCACAGGGTTTGCACGATCCGAAGGAGCCCTATTGGAATGCCGCCGATGTTCGACGCTACGCCTGGTGGTCGGTATTCGCGGGCGCATGCGGTCACACCTATGGAGAGAACGCGGTCATTCAGATGCATAAGCCGGGACGAAAGGGCTCCTATGGCGTTCGGACATTCTGGTATGAGGCACTCGATGCACCCGGCGCTCAGCAAATGCAGCATCTCAAATCACTGATGCTCTCACGGCCTTACTTCGAGCGCATTCCCGATCAATCGTTAATTGCCGCAGGAGACGGGCCTAAGTACGACCACGTGTCCGCGACACGAGGACGCGACTACGCGCTCGTCTATTCATGGACTGGGCGCAACTTCTCGCTCAATATGGGCCGCATCAGCGGAAAAGCAGTCCGCGCAGCCTGGTATGACCCTCGGACCGGAACTAGAAGAGAGATCGGAACGTTTCAGAATACCGGGAAGCTTGAGTTCGATCCACCGGGAGAACCAGCGCCGGGCAATGATTGGGCTCTGATCCTTGACGACGCGTCCACTGCGGCAAAGGACAAGCCATGACGAGGATGCTCGACCTCGTCGTTGTCGCTGTTTATCTTGCCGGGATAGCGGCACTCGGGATCTGGTTCTCCCGCCGGCAGACCTCGACAGAGAACTACTTCGTCGCCAAGCGATCTGTGCCGTTTTGGGCGATGGGCATGAGCATGCTCGCAACGATGATTTCGAGCGTGACGTTCGTCGCGTATCCCGGCTCTTCCTATGCGAAGGACTGGTCCTTACTCGTCCCTGGATTTCTTTTACTTGCTGTGCTCCCTTTCGTCGCCAAGGTGATCATCCCGTTTTACCGCGAAGAAGTCGGAATGAGCGCCTACGAATACTTCCAGCGCCGATTTGGCCGTGCGGCGCGTGTCTATGCAGCAATCGCTTTCTCGCTGGCGCATTTCAGCAAAATGGGTTTTGTGCTTTATCTGATGGCGCTCACGATTGCCAGCATGACCGGATGGCCCATCGTTACTGTCATCCTTGCCGTTGCGGTTGTGATGGTGTTTTATACGGTCATCGGCGGAATCGAAGCGGTAGTTTGGTCTGATGTAATTCAGGGCTTCGTGATGTGGATCGGCATTGCGCTGGCCCTCGGCTATTTGCTATTTCTCCCCGTCGGTGGACCTACGGCGGTATTCAGCGTCGCTGCACAGAATGGAAAGTTCTCGCTAGGCACTCCTGACTTTGATTTCACACGCCCCACGATTCCTGTGGCGATTCTCTACGGTCTGTTCTGGTACGGTCAGCGATACGTTGCCGATCAGACCATGGTGCAACGCTACTTGCTTGCCAAATCGGACAAGGGCGCGATTAAAGGGGTAACCATGGGCGCATTTCTCTGCGTTCCGGTATGGGCGCTGTTCATGCTCATCGGTACGTGCGTCTGGTCCTACTTTCAGCTTTCCGGCGAGCAGGTTCCTGCCGGCATCACAAAAGCCGACCAAATGTTCCCCTATTTTTTAAGCGCTCACCTGCCACCAGGAGTGCTCGGTCTGCTGTTGGCCGCTCTTACCGGGGCCGCAATGACGATGTTGGCGAGCGACCTTAACACGCTCGCCATGGTGTTGGTGGAAGACTTCTACCGCGCAGCGCGTCCGCAAGCCACGGATAAGCAGAGACTAAGGGCGGCTCGAATTCTTGTTGTCGGAGTCGGACTGCTGAACATCGTTACTGCGCTGATACTCGTCCAAACCAAAGGCAGCGCGCTTTCCCTTTGGTTCGCTGTCTCGGCGATCGCCTCCGGTGGACTTGCGGGACTGTTCTTTTTGGCATTTCTCACGCGCCGAGCAACGAAGGTCAGCGCATGGTCTGGAATTGCTTGTGCCACAGCATTCACCTTCTGGGCTGTACTCTCAAAAGGCGCAAACCCGTTCGTGGACCTCGGATCGTTTAACTACCCATGGGATGATCTCACCATCGGGGCCTTCGGCAATATCATTCTCTTCACTACGGGCCTGCTCGCGAGCTTCTTCACTGCGCCTGAAACTATAGATGATCGCGGTACATTCTGGCATTGGCGAGCTACTCGCCAACCTGCCGATGTGCTCGGCAAAGGAAGCCATGCATAGAAGAACATTTCTCACTACCAGCGCTTCTGTCCTTTGGGCAGCGGGCGATGATTCGCCGATCGAACTTCGCACGAATGCTGGCAAGGTAGCCGCGAGTCTCTACTGTAGTGAGAAGTGGGACAAACCATTCCTGTTCCCAATCCGCGCGGTCTCCGGCAGAGTCATATCTCGGGGTTGGCCTTTGGAACCGCGTGAAGGTGATAGCACAGACCACACTTGGCATAGGGGCTTCTGGTATGGCCACGGCATTATCAATGGCGCGGATTTCTGGCGCGAACAAGGTCGTGACAAGACATCGCGTCTGGTTCTCAAATCGAAGCCGCAGGTTCAGGGCTCGCAAGCTACGGTCAACCTCAGCATGATTCCTCCGGACGGCCATCCGATCGGCTCGATGCGTCAGGAGTATCGATTCAATGACGTGGGCCCTATACGTAGTCTCGACGCTAGTATTACGATCCATGCTGACAGTGATAGGTCTCTAACCTTCGGTGACACAGATGATGGTGGTTTTGCTTTCCGTCTCGACGAGGCTTTTCGTGAAGACCGCGGCGCCCGTCTAAGGAACTCGGAAGAGCAGACAGGATCCAAGCAGATCTGGGGCAAACCTGCGAGGTGGACGGACTATTCGGCCATCATTGACGGCGGCCCGGTGGGCGTCGCAATGTTCGATCATCCATCAAACCTACGCCATCCCACGCGGTGGCATGCGCGGCCATACGGACTCAACGCGGCGAATCCCTTCGCAACAAGGAGCTTCGATAAATCCTCGGTTACGGATGGCAGCTACACTCTTTCAACCGGCAGTAAACTGACACTTCGATACCGAGTTCTCATTTATGAAGGAACAGCAGATATCGACCGGCTGTATGCCGAGTTTGCGCGGACCTGAACTCGCCTAAGTATAGAGCAGTTGTGTCTATTTTTCTGCGATTCGGGATGGAGGCTAGACCGACTTTGGGAAGTCGGCGCGTATCTGGCAGTAGCGGCGGGGGAGCCGATATGTGTAGTTGCGATAGCTGTTGATACTTGTCGTGGCCACACGTTAGCGCGTGTCGAGCCCGTGTCGGCTTCATTCGGTGTGAGCGCGCTCGGTTCCATCGGACTATTGACAAACATCCCGCTTTTTACTGCTGGCTGACGAACCGAAGCGCTTCCTCTATGCACCGGCAGGCCCCATGCCGGCGGGCAATGGTGGAATCCACGACGCGCTTGTGCCCGCCCACACTTTTTCGTGAGTTCCTCGACAGAATCGCTAGGGTTCCTCATGATGAAAAAGGCAAACAGAGGAGCCACAGTTGTATCGGGGGGCTTTGGACAGGCGCCGATTGACCAGAGAGACCAGACGGTGCAATGAAAATCGAGATCGGCTTATAGAACTCGATAGGTCATTGTTCCCCGCCGCCGCATTTCAGGCCCATGATGCGCTTGTTGTTCCTCAAGGAGACATCACGAAGCAACGGTCAAGTCAGTCGAGTATGCATTCGGCGATCGCGCGGACCAGTTGCCCGGGTCCGGCAGAAGGAGGCGCCTACAAGGCGTATGTCAATTGAATGTAGGGAAAGGTGTACGCGTGCCCTGGCGTGGTCTTTTTCAGAAAGGACCCTGTGAACATGTGTCCAACGCCTCCGCCGAGGGCTAAGTGTTTGGAGGGAGTCCAGATCGCCTGCAGATCTATCTCTTGTCCAATATGTTTACCCGATTGTCCAGTCGCATCACGGACCAGCAAAGCCCCGCCAGAGTTGTAGAGGCCATCGGTCGCGCTATCGAGCCACCAGTCGTGACCTTTCGCCTGCAATACGAGGTTGGGGCGGGGCTTCATCTCAAGGATGACACCCACGTGATTCACATTCTTCCAACCAACCTGATCCGTCATGCCGTACTTATCGTGGGCAGTGGGATAAAGCACATCGAATGTGCCGTGACGACCATCGACCGGCTTTGCATCGCCACTGGCGTGATTAACCTCCAGGCGCAGTCTGGGATTCCATACAAGGTTTTTGAATTCGCGACCGACCCGCCAGAATCCCGCCCATGCCTGGACATCATCGGCCCCCCAGGAACCGCGCTGGCCAGCCATCTCGACGGTATATTCGAAAGCGGCGGGCAGCGAACCCGCCCAACGAATACCTATGGTCTTGGAATCCAGATGCCCGCGGGAGCCACCTTCCATTACTACCGATGGAGCGAGTCGCCAAAAGACGAAAGGTTCCAATCTCGATTTGGGAATCCATCCATCGATTTGACCGTAAATCCCGTGCAAATTATCTCCCGCAGCATGTTTATCAAAGTCGTGGTCGCGAGGAACCACAACTGAAGAGGCGAACGCGTCAAATCGGTATTTACCATGATGCATCCCAAGACGGATTGCATCGAATGAACGGGCTACGTTCCCCCAATTGCTTGCGCCAACCAGTCTCTCTTCACCGAAAGCCAAATCTTGCCGACCCACGCGCAAACTCAAGAGATGGGATTCCCCACCAAGCTGCACGTATGCTTGTCGCAAGTCCAGGCTGTCCTGAAGAGGAGGAGCCGCGGGCACGCGATCCTCAAACGAAACACGCGCATCCTGCGCCTGCACAAATCCTGTCAGCCACTGAGTCGGTCGGAGTTCTACGCCAATACGCACCCGCTGCAGCAGGTACATGTCATCGTTTCCTTCAGTGAAGTGGTTGCCAAAGAAACCTTCTTCTCTCGCGCGTAATTCGCCGCTCAACCGCACCCATTGAGGAATCTGCGCATTGACAATCTCACTCGGAGAAGTCGCGTGGTTCACTCCGCCTGTGGGATCCGCGGCCATCGCTAGCATCACGGGTATTAATCCAACCAGCAGTTGAAGACTCGATCGCATGGATACCTTCATCAAGCCGCCGAGAGGACTCTGGCCGCATGCGGATGCGCGGATAATTGCTTGTGTCGATCCAGTCCGGTGACGTGAAGTTGTCTACCGGTCAGTGTGAAATCACGAGACATTTCTTCGAGCTTCTTCATTACCGTGTGATCCACAAGGCGAGCTCTGGATAGATCTACTACGAGTTCCTTCGCGTGGGTGGATTTGAGGATCAGCCGCCGGAGCCTCAGCCAATTTGTGAAAACGGCCGACTGTGTAACTCGCAAGATCACCGTTCCGTCAGCCGCAGTCTCAATGTCAACTTCCGGCCGGAACAAAGAGCCTATAGGGGCTCCGTTGAGGAGATGAATAAGGATCTTCGTTAGGATTCCAACGGCGATCCCGATTAGCAGGTCAGTGGCAAGAGTTGCCAACAGGGTCGCTAGAAAAACTGCAAGCTGCTCTTTCCCAACAAGCCACATGTGACGGAACTCCTTGGGCGAGGCAAGATTGTATCCGGTGTAAACCAACATGGCAGCCAGAGCCGCGAGCGGGATTTGGTTCAGTAACGCGGGAACTGACGCTACCAATGCGAGAAGGAAGAATCCATGAAAGAAGTTCGCCCACCGCGTTTTCGCGCCGTTGTTGCGGTTTGCGGAAGATCGAACGATCTCACTAATCATTGGCAGGCCGCCTACTGCGGCCGCAAGCGTGTTCGCCGCGCCAATCGCCAGCAGGTCCCGGTTCATGTCCGAGCGGCGTTGGTATGGATCAAGCAGATCGATTGCCTTGGCGCTCAGAAGCGACTCAAGACTGCCGACAAGAGCGAACATCACAATCCATTTCAGGCTTTCTCCGGTGAAGATCATCGAGAAGTCGGGAAAGGCCATCGCGCCCAACATATTGCCTGGAAGGTGAACCAGGTATTCCGGTCCAACCTTATATGCATGACCTGCCCATGTGTACAAGTGCGAATGCGAAATATCGAAAACGAATCCAAGCGGAGTCGCAACCAGTAGGACAAGCATTGGCCCCGGGATCGCCTGAATCACCTTATTCTTTATCCACGGCCGAAGAAAGAGGATGACGAGGCTGATCAGTCCGATGATCGCAATTTCCGGGTTGAGATTCGCGATGCTGTGGGGGACCTCCGCGATCAATTCGAGCGGTTCCTTCGCGTGCGGCGCGACACCGAGCGCGATGTGCATTTGTTTCGAGACAATAATCACACCGATTGCGGCAAGCATGCCGTGCACTGCAGCGACCGGGAAAAACTCGCCCAGTATCCCCACGCGGAGTAAGCCGAACACTATTTGAATAACGCCCGCAACCAATCCGACAGCAAGAGCGCGCTTGTAACCGGTCGCGGGGTCCCCAGGGCCTAAGGCCTGGACGGCGCCCAAGGCGATGACGATGAGTCCCGCCGCAGGCCCTTTGATGGTCAATTCGGAGTTGCTGAGGAATGGTGTCAGCATACCGCCGATGATCGCGGTCAGAATGCCGGCGATAGGCGGGAAGCCGCTCGCTAGCGATATGCCGAGGC
Source organism: Bryobacteraceae bacterium (assembly GCA_035630195.1). Lineage (GTDB taxonomy): Bacteria > Acidobacteriota > Terriglobia > Bryobacterales > Bryobacteraceae > DASQDN01. The sequence goes on along the minus strand of DASQLD010000554.1, from coordinate 6,270 downwards.
AGAGCGGAAGCGCTATCAGGAATACGAGGAATCCCGACAGCAGGTCCTCGCGCCAATACATTTTCAATCCGCTCATACCGCCGCGAGGTATGGGTCCAGCAGGAACCGAAGGGTTGTTCTGATCAAGTGACATGTTGAATTTCAAGCCGCTTTCGCGGATATAGAACTCATGCTGACGCAAGGAAACGCAAGTAACGATAGCCTCGACAGGGGAGATCGAACGCCTGATCTGGGGGGATCCACTGGTAGTAACGGCAAACAGTGGCCACAACCCCCTACGCAGGGGATACGCTTCGCTTTGACAACCAGAGATCCTGACTCTGTGCCCTTGCGGCACTCCGATTCAGCAAATGCGTATTGAATCCTTCGACGCCCAACAAGACTTGAAGACAATCGTCGATCACGCAGCTCATCTGCTGCCGGTGCAAGGGCCCATCGGCGTATTCATTCATCACAATACACTTCACGCGTTTCAACACTTGCCCTTCGAGCAAGCCGTGATAGAAGGGTCTCGCTGGTTCAGGACCGAGCCGTACATGAGGGAGGCGCAGTATCGCAAAGAATTTGAGCGAGGACGCATCCTTACAGAAGATATCGATGCGGTTCTCAATGCAGAGCCAAATGTGCCGGCCTTTGATTCTTTTGATCGGCGATGGATCCGTCGCACTATGCTGGTTCCGGGTCTGCGATCTCTCCATGCTTCCACCATTCACTGGGAGATCGATGAAGGCGATCTACTAAGCTCTAATTCCGATCGGGAGTTGTTTCAGTACTGTGTTGAAATATCCGATCGGCCTGAGCAGGTCCCCGAGCTTGATCGCAGGGGAAGACTCCGGGATGCATTGCTCGCCTTGATTGGGGATGACATCGATGAACTAACGCATCCATTTCTGATTCGCGCTTGTGGCGCCTTCCTTGACCAGGGTGTTGCATATTGGCCGATGCCGAACCGGGAAACAGGATTCTACCGGTCTGTTCGCGCCCTTTGGATGCGAAAGGGAGCATTGCTGCCACAACACCTTAGTGAGCTTTCTAAGGAGTTTCAATGGCAGGCCAATGCGGAAATGACAGCGGAGGATACGCTCCGAAGCTGCTTGCAGCGGTTACACGTACCACTCGACGAATGGGAGACGACGATCACGGCTGAGTTGCTGGCTCTGCCCGGCTGGGCCGGTCTTATGAGTCGATTGGAACACGAGCCGGAACTTGCGCCACATGAAGCACTCCCTTGCTCGCTCATCGATTTTTTAGCTGTACGGATGACGCTAACGCTAGTGGCGGTAACCAGTGTTGCAGGTGGGCTCGAATTCTTGCCGCGGATTGCGGACTATGCCGCTTTGGATAGCTCCGCGTCAACGGACCGTCATGTTCGCGCCGCGGAACTGTTTCAAGTGGCGAAGCAGCTCGGCATCACCGTAGCTCAAATGCGGTCGGAGCCAAGAAAAGCCTGCCTTTTACAGCGCGAGGTTCTGGCTTTCACCGAATTGGAACGCCGCCGTGTGTGGCAACTGGCGTACGAACGCAGACATGAGCGAATGATTCTGGGGCCACTCGGCGAGCACTGTCGAACCAGCCAGTTGCGCGGCCTGGACACACGACCTGAGGCGCAGATCTTCTTTTGCCTTGATGAGCGCGAGGAGTCGATACGGAGAAACCTGGAGGAGATCGCCCCGTCATACGAAACCCTCAGCGCAGCCGGGTTCTACGGTATCGCCGTGGACTACAAAGGCATCGACGACGCAAACGCGGTACCGCTTTGCCCCGTAGTAGTGAAGCCGCAACACGCAATACGGGAGCAGCCTGTGGACGAACATCTCGTCCTGCACAAGCGTAGGCGCGCCCTTCGTGGCGCGTGGGCTCGGATGGTTCGCAACGGATCCGTTTCGTCACGAACCTTGGTACGAGGCGCTCTCAGCACCGGCGTTCTCGGAGTCTTCTCGCTCTTTCCCTTGATTGCTCACGTTTTGTCACCCCGACAATATTCGCGTCTCACGCGAACGCTCAATCGCTGGATACTACCTGAACCACGGACTGAGCTTACACTCATGCGGGCCGACAAGCATGCGCACGAGGTAGCCGAGCATCTCCTTCTCGGGTTCACGCTTGACGAGAAAACCGATCGCGTAGCCAGCGTACTTCGTCCAGCCGGGCTGGAACGGCGCTTCTCCCGTATTGTCGTAGTTCTGGGACACGGATCCACCAGCTTGAATAATCCACACGAATCGGCACACGACTGCGGCGCGTGCGGCGGTCGTCGAGGTGGTCCGAATGGCCGACTGTTCGCCGCGATGGCCAATCATCCCGGAGTTCGCGAGCGGCTGCAAACGCGGGGAATCGTGATCCCGAATGATACATGGTTCGTCGGTGGATATCACGACACGTGCAGCGATGAGATTGAATACTACGATGTCGACGCAATTCCCGCTGCGCTCCAAGGTGAATTCCAGAAGGTTCGAGCGACCCTGCATCGCGCAACGGAGTTAGATGCTCAAGAACGATCTCGCCGGTTCGAAGCCGCGGCTAGGGTCGATTCCCCGCGCAAGGCGCTTTGGCACGTACAGGAGCGTTCCGAACATCTGGCTGAGCCGAGACCGGAGTACGGCCATTGTACGAATGCTGTTTGCCTGGTTGGTCGCAGAAAAGTTACTCGTGGATTGTTCTTCGATCGACGAGCGTTTCTCGTGTCATACGATCCAACCATAGACCCTGAAGGGGAGAATCTTAGCAAACTGCTGGCGGCTGCCATCCCGGTATGCGCCGGCATCAGCCTGGAATATTACTTCAGCTTCGTGGATAACGAAGGGTATGGTTGCGGCACAAAGTTGCCGCACAATATTACGGGTCTGGTTGGTGTAATGAACGGTCCGTCGAGTGATCTGCGTACAGGCCTGCCGTGGCAGATGGTCGAAATCCACGAACCGGTCCGCATATTGTTTAACATCGAGGCGAAGCCAGAGATTCTTATTCGCGTCATTCACGCGAGCGCACTGCTAACGGAGTTCGTCGAGAATCGGTGGATACGCCTGTCCACGCTCGATCCAGACTCTGGAGAGATACGGGTATATCGCGACGGCGCCTTCGAGTTGAGTGAGCCTTGGGATCATAAGATCCCCGAAGTCCCGACGTCCATCGACTGGTACCGCGGCAAACTGGAACATTTGCAGGTCGCTCGGATCACCGGGGTCGAAAAGGTTGCTTAGGGGCTCATAGGAATGTCAAACGAACTTCTACTTCTTGTTGCTGTGGGCGCTCCCCTTGTCTTTTTTCTTCTCATGGGGATGGGATGGCTTCTCGGCTGGACACCCTCGGAACGAACCGTTGCGCGAAGCACTGTGGTCACGTTTGCCGGCGCTTCCGTTTCGGTTGCGCTTCTCGCTCGCACCATGGCGATCGCCGGTTGGGCGCCGATTCGCGTGGAGCTAGGACACTGGTTCTCGGTGGGGGGATACTCATTTCCGCTCACGTTATTGGCGGACCCTCTTTCCTTACCCTTGCTTGCCCTGACAATTGTGCTTGCGGGTGTTATCGCGTCATTCTCGTTCCGGTACTTGCATCGCGATAGTGGCTATTTCAGGTTTTTTGTATGCCTGCACCTCTTCACATTCGGAGCGGCCTTGTCGTTCACGGCGGGCTCTTTCGACCTGTTGATCGCAGGCTGGGAGACTGTGGGTTTGACTTCAGTCTTACTGATCGCTTTCTTTAACGAACGACCTGATCCCGTGCGGAACTCGCTGCGCGTATTCGCGGTTTACAAAGTGACGGATATTGGCCTCGTCGTTGGGGTCTTCCTGTTACACCACTTTGCAGGATCGGTATCAGCGCATGGGATGGTCACTGGCGAGTGGCCAGTTTCCGGAGCCGCGCTTAGTATACCGGCGGCTACTCTCGTCGGATTGTTGTTGGTGTTCGCAGCCGCGGGAAAGTCAGCTCAGTTTCCCTTCTCCGGCTGGCTCCCGCGCGCAATGGAGGGACCCACTCCATCAAGCGCCATATTCTACGGCGCAATCGCAGTTCACCTGGGCATCTACTTATTACTGCGCGCCGAACCGATCCTTCAGGCTTCCCCTTATTTGCCGGCGATAGTTGTAGTGCTGGGCCTCTTCACCGCTCTGCAAGCGACCTTGTCAGGGCGAGCCGCCACGGATGCGAAAACTTTGCTTTCGTACGCGGCGCTGGCGCAAGTAGGAGTAATCTTTATGGAAGTTGGTTTTGGGCTCGAGCGAATCGCTTTGATCCATATGATTGGGCATGCGACGGTGCGGACGCTGCAATTCCTCCGAGCCCCCTCGATGTTGCACGATTATCATCGGGTGCATGCTGCCGCAGGTGGACATCTTGCAAAAACCGGCGCCCATTATGAAGCCGTGCTGCCTGAAGGCCTTCGAAGCTGGCTTTATCGATTAGCGCTCGATCGCTGTCATCTAGATACCATGCTGGATCGCTTCGTGGCTGGACCGTTCATCGCCTCGGCCGAACGACTGGCTGCGCTCGATCGCGGGGAGCGGCGCCAACCGTCACCGAAAATCATCCCGCGGCGCAACCGTCCGGAGTTGATAGGAGACCTCGATGTTTGAGCCTGGTTTCATATTGGCTGGGCTGGCTGTACTATCACCGCTTGTCGGCGCCCTATTGGCATTTCGAAGCGAGCAACCTCGTACCGTCGCCACCTTCGCGACGGCGTTCGCATTGCTTTCGTGTGTTGGCGCAATGGCACTCAGCCGGCCTGCAACGGGTTTGCTGGCGATTGACGGTTTGGCAGGGCCGCCCGCGGTGATGATCACCGGTTTGCTGCTGGCAATACTCTCTGCCGCACCGCGTCGGGATGTTGACGCGTCCACGTGCAGCCGGATGTTGGTTGCACTGGCCGGTGTGTTGATGGTCTATGCGGCCGGGTCTCCGATTATCTTGTTCGCTGGATGGGCCCTGAGCGCTTTTCCGTTCATGACGCGCGATCGTAGTGAAGACCGCGGGGAAAGGTCGCGTTGGTTCGCCAAGCCGATGTTTGCGCTTGGCGGTTCAATTGTCCTGCTCGGAATCGCTCTTGCTTTCTTATCCATGCGCGATCCTGACGAAAGCAGTTCCTTCGTTGCGTTCACTCTCGTCTTGCTGGCGGTGCTAATACGCAGCGGGATCTTTCCTTTCCACTCCTGGGTCATCAAGTCCTTCGAATCGAACTCATTCCTGCCGTATGCCTGGCTGCTTAGCGCAAGGACAGGAGCTTTCCTACTGGCTAAGCTCACTCTTCCTGAGTTCGTAGAGCCCGCTCGTGCGGTGCTACCGATCCTGAGTGACCTCGCCTTGTTCAGCAGCGTGTTGATGGCATTCGTTGGACTAGGTGAGAAAAGCCCGCGCCGTGTGCTTGGATTGATCGTTGTGAGTCAAAGCGGGTTCATCGTCAGCGGATTGCAGACTGCAAACGTGGAAGGCGTCACCGGAGCGCTTCTTCAATGGCTTGTCGTTTCCATTAGCACGGTAGGACTGGCAATTCTCCTGCGATGTTTGGAAGAGCGCTGCGGAATACTCCTGCAGCAACGGTTCGCCGGATTAGGAGCCAAGGTTCCGCGGATGGCGGTTCTGTTTCTCCTGTTCGCATTGTGTCTCGTCGGTTTTCCCGGCAGCCTGGGTTTTTGTGCCGAGGACCTGCTTTTTCACGGTGCGCTTGAGATGCATCCATTTCTGGGCGTTGCATTGCCCATCGCCACTGCGCTTATCGGAATTCGCTTGTTAGGGCTGTTCTCAACAATCTTCCTGGGACGGCACGGCACGCTAGTTCCGAGCGTTACAGATGCTTTGCCGCGCGAGCGTTGGGCGCTGACTGCACTGGTAGCCATCCTGTTGATCACGGGCTTCATTCCGCAAAAGATGGTGGACTCGAGATCCGCCCCGGCCCAAGCAATTGCTGCGTTCCTTAAAGACGGCGAGCTTGCCGCCAATAGGTAGTCCGACGGAAGTCGGTGTCCGACCGGTTGTCGGAAGCGTACTGCCCTACACTGAAAGGAGCGCGCAACCTTCCGGTGACATGGCGGCAGCTTGGTCTAGGTACATCACGCAAAGAACGGTGCTGCGGGTTATGCAGTCCGGGTTTACGCTTGTACTTCTTCTTCTAGGCGCCGCATGCATTATCGCGGTTCGCGGAACACGCGCCATTCAGGTCCATGCCGACACGGTGGTTCGGGAAGAGCTGACGATAGCGCGTTTGCTGAACGAGGTGCAGGCCGAGGAGATGACTCTGACAGCCGTGCTACATCGTTTAATCGACCGGAATGGCAA
>DASQLD010000553.1:0-6248 GCA_035630195.1 Bryobacteraceae bacterium | reverse complement strand
TGTCGCTCTTCGCACACGCGACCCAGAATGGTGGCGAATATCTGCCCGCCGAGTCGTCATTTGAAATCGAAGCCAGCGACATGAAAGAATTCGACCGGCTGACACTTTGGTATCTCAATATCGCCTACGATTACATTGTTCCGAAAATCGAATGCGCATTCGTTATCACGGCGCAGGGGCCAGGGTCGACACACACCGTGAATGTGGGGGGACAAGCCTATAGCTACGTAGAACAATCGGGTGACGCAAACGCCGGCGCTGCTGCGGGAATAGCCGCCGCTCTGGCCGCCTGCCCGCTCATTACTGCGGTCCGGGGAAATGGATCAGCTGCGTTGGGGCCGTTAAACCAAGTCAACATCCGGGCGAGCCATACGGATGGAATTCCCTTCGACGTTGCCTACGGTTCGCTGAACCATCGCCTGACGAGTGTAGGGGCCTCGACTGTCGCTCACGCCTTGGCCTCACAAATAAACGCAACAAACTGGAATGCCGCTGGAGCCCTGATTCCGCTGACCGCCCAGACCAACGGTTCGACAATTCGCCTGATCGCCGCGAGGCCCGGTATGGATGGCAACATGCTGCGCATGTACGCCGTCGCCAAGAACGAGCGCCTGAAGACTACGAATCCGTCCGCAGGCTTTAGTAGCGGCAAATCGGATGGCAAATGGCGTGTGTCTCTGAATTTCGGGTCTCTCGGCTTGGCGAACATTCGCCAGATGTGGATGACTTTCGCCCCTGAGCTTGCCAACAGCAGCGCGTTCGTCAATACCGAATGGGAGGCCGAGTTCACGAACTGGACGGTAACTGCTCCCGATGACGTTCGCTATCTGAAGGTCGCTGGTCCCGGCTCGGTTCGAGTTGAGGAGAACGATTCCTGGTGCAAGTATAGCGGCGCCTGGACCGACGAGACTGGCTTTTTTTCCGAGGGCTTCTCCAAACGAGCTTCGACCGCGGCTCGTCGGTGACTGTTAAGTACTCCTGTCCGAGCCCTCATGATCTGTACCTCGGAACCTCGCTCTACACTGATCGGGGCTCGGTCGCAATTCAACTGGATGGCGGCGTGGAAACAACGTTGAATTGCGCTCTTGCAAATGAGCCATCGGTAAACACAAGACGAAAGATCCGATCAACCGTGCCTCCGGGCGAGCATACGGTGACGTTTCGCCTGGTCTCCTCGGGATACTTCTATTTCGATTTCCTGGAGGCTGTGGTTCCCACCGATGTCCCGGCCGCGGCTGCTACTTTGACCAACGTTTCCCCTGCTCTCGACTACAGCACGGACCACACATACAAGCTTTCGCCGGCGCGTCTTCACTGGAACTTCGACGGTCTTGGCTATGCCGGGCCGATGAACGAGTATCTCGGCGTGTTCTGGTGGAATCAACGCAAACGGGAGGGCGCTGTGTTCCCGCAGGCGACGCTGGAGTTCACGGGGTCTTTCAGCGCAGGCGATCAGGTGTTCGTGAATATCGAAGGCCAGCAGTGCGGCAAGACGGTGTTTCCAAACGAATCTCCCGAGGTCATCGCCAAGCATTTCGAATACTTCATCAATTCGAACTACGTCGGCGTATGGGCCAAGGCTACCGGCGCCGTTCTGACGATCACGGCTCGCTCACCGAAGCCGGCCTACTCTTACACGCTAAATGCCAATGTCGAGAATGTCCCCGGGTCGAGCGGCGCAGTCACGAAAACTGGAACGCTTACCGGAGGCCAGCCGGGTAGCTGGGTTGTCGATCCGCTGCAGTCGCCGGCGTTGAATCGTGGGGCCAGGGACTGGCATGCCGACTTTTTCGCTCAGTGTAAGACGAGAAACCGGGAAGTCGTTGTAGCCAGTTCCATGGAGTTGGTCAATCCTCCCGAGGGATTCGGTTCCGTTTACCCGGATGGCGCCATAGTCGCAACGGATGTTGGCTTCGGTTCGCTGAAATCGACGCACTGTGCATTTGTTCCTGCGGTCCGGAACTATCATGCGCAGGTCTTCAGTTGCGTCGCCGGCCTGATGTCGCAAGCACAGATCACACCTTCGATCCAATTCGGAGAATATCTTTGGTGGTTCTTCACGAATCACAGGACGACCAATCCGAACGGCGGAATGGCCTTCTATCATCCGGAAGTCGAAGCAGCCGCCGTGGCAGCCCTGGGACGTCCCCTGCACCGCTTCGTCAATCCGAACGATGATCCTCTGATTAACGGTGCGGCAGATGCGGTCTTCTTACGGAACGTTTTGAGGGACCATCTTGGTGGCATCATCGCGGCCGTGCGATCGCAGCATCCTTCAACGAAGTTTGAACTGCTCTTCCCGTATGACGTAAATCACCCGACGCCGGCCGGCATTCACAATCTTGGCGGCGCGCTGAATCGATTCGTTAATCTGCCGATCGAGTGGGAGACGAAGGCCAGCAGCGGCCTTGATTCTTTGAAGACAGAAGCTCTTGATTTTGGAGCCTGGTCACGTAATCTCGATCTCGCGCGGACTGCGATTGAATTACCATTCACGCTCGGCTGGCCAAAAGATTCCGTGCGGCATCTGGTACCGGTGTTTCGTTCAGGATATGCCTGGGAGAAAGAGATCGGAATCGCACACAGCGCAGGCGTTCCCGTCATCAATCTCTGGGCGTTCGATCATGTTTGTATCTTCGGCTTACCGACGGTTCCGGGCGCCAGTGGACGGTCGCAGCGGTTCTGATGAGATGGAGTAGTTTCGAATCAAATGGAGTAGTCTTCGAAGAAGACGCGCACGTCCCGCAGGCTGACGAAGACCACATCATCTTTCTTCACGGGAGTCAGCCGGAACCGTTCGTGCGGCATTTCGACATTGACGGTCTCGCCTGCATCCGTGAGAACTTCTATCTTCACTAGCGCGCCCGCTGTTTGAACACGTTGCACGGCCGCGCGAATCGCGGGCTTGCCCTTGTCCTCGACGTCGAGATCGAGGTCGTGCGGCCGTACAAAGATCTTTGCCGCTTGTCCATCCTCCGCAGACTTTCCAAGCGCAACCTGTTCGCCCTGGAGCCGCCGGCCGTGAAAGAGATTGACGTTACCGAGAAAGTCCATGACAAAGGGTGATGCTGGCTTGTGAAATACCTCATCAGGAGTACCCACTTGCTCGATGCGGGCCTGGTTCATCACAACGATGCGATCGGCGACTTCAAGCGCTTCTTCCTGATCGTGGGTGACAAGCACGCTCGTGATGTGGATCTCGTCATGAAGCTTTCGAAGCCACCGTCGAAGGCCTTGCCGAACCTTCGCGTCCAAAGCGCCGAAGGGTTCATCGAGCAACAGGATCTTGGGTTCGATGGCCAGCGCTCGCGCCAAGGCGACGCGCTGGCGCTGACCACCGGAAAGCTGCGACGGATAGCGGTTCGCCAAGCCCTCGAGTTGAATAAGCTGCAGTAATTCGGTTACTTTCTCGCGAATAGCGTTCTCGGAAGGGCGAAGCTTCTTCGGCCGGACGCGTAATCCGAACGCCACGTTTTCGAACACGCTCATCGTGCGGAACAAGGCATAGTGCTGAAACACGAAGCCTACCTGCCGCTGGGCCGGCTTAGCAAAGTCGATCTGTTCGCCGTTGAATAGAATTGCAGCAGACGGCCCGGCGTCTGGAAATTCGAGCCCCGCGATAATACGCAGAAGAGTCGTCTTCCCCGACCCCGAAGGTCCCAGAAGCGCCATCAACTCGCCGTCTTTGATATCAAGGTTGACATCGCGTAGCGCCGAGTACGTGCCGAACGTCTTATTAATACTCCGAAGCTCAATGCCCAAGGACGTCCTCCGTGGGGCGCTCTTCGAGCGCACGGGCATGTTCGCGGCGGAGTCGCCACTCCAGGCCGTTCTTGGCCGCAATCGTGAAAAGCGCAAAAAGCGTCAACAAAGACGCTACTGCGAATGACGCCGCAAAGTTGTACTCATTGTAGAGAATTTCGACATGGAGGGGCATCGTATTGGTCCGACCCCGAATGTGCCCGGATACAACCGATACCGCCCCAAATTCCCCGATCGCGCGAGCATTGCAGAGGATGAGACCGTACAGCAGCCCCCATTTGATCTTGGGAAGCGTTACACGCCAGAACGTCTGCCAGCCGTTCGCGCCCAGGATGATCGCAGCCTGTTCCTCTTCGCTTCCCTGCTCCTGCATCAGCGGAATTAGTTCACGCGCAATAAACGGAAAGGTAACAAAGATGGTAGCGAGCACAATCCCGGGGACCGCAAAGATGACGCGCATGTTATGCGATGTCAGCCATGGTCCAAACCAGCCTTGCGCGCCGAAGAGTAGAACGTAGATGAGTCCGGAGATAACGGGGGAGACGGCAAACGGCAGATCGATCAGCGTAAGCAGTAAGCTCTTGCCGGCGAAATCGAACCGGGCGATAGCCCAGGAGGCTGCTAAACCGAATATCGCGTTTACCGGCACGGCAATGGCAGTGGCAATTAATGTCAGGCGAATAGCGGAGAGAGCGGCCGGCTCTGTGATGCTTTTCCAATACAGCCCGACCCCCTTTCGAAACGCTTCGACGAAAACGGCCCCAAGCGGCACGACCAGGACCACCGCGAGGAAGACCAAGGCAGTAGCAATCACTGCGCGCCTCACCCACACCGGCTCCGTCTGGACCGCGACGCTCAATGCGTTCTCCCGTACCGGCGAGCGGTCCACCACTGCAGTCCATTGATGCTGAGCAGTAGAAAGAAGGATGCGATTAGCATCACGACAGCGATGGCGGTCGCGCCCGCATAGTCATACTGTTCCAGCTTGGTGACGATGAGCAGTGATGTGATCTCGGTCCTCATTGGCATGTTCCCTGAGATGAAGATCACCGAGCCATACTCGCCGAGCGCGCGCGCAAACGCGAGCGCAAATCCTGTCGATAGCGCCGGCAGCAGCGCAGGCAAGATCACTCGAACGAATGTCTGAAAACGGCTGGCCCCCAGGCTCTCGGCTGCTTCTTCGATTTCGGGATCCAGATCTTCAAGAGCCGGCTGGAGCATTCGGACAATGAACGGAAGTCCGATGAAGATGAGCGCGATCGTAATGCCGAGCGGCGTATACACGGCCTTGATGCCGAGCGGCTCCAGGTATTGCCCTAGCCAACCGTTCTGGGAATAGACAGCGGTAAGCACTATGCCTGAAACAGCGGTCGGAAGTGCGAATGGAAGATCGACCAATCCATCGATGATCCGCCGGCCCGGAAACTCGTATCGCACCAGCGTCCACGCGACAATGAATCCGAACACTGCGTTGACACACGCCGCGGCGAGCGAGGTGACGAAGGTAATTCGATACGAAGCAAGCACACGGGGATCAGTGACAATCGCCCAGAACTGCGCCCACGTCAGCGTCATCGATTTCAGGAACAGACCGCAAAGCGGAATGATTACGATAAGGCTGAGATAAAGGATCGTGTAGCCGACTGTCAGCCCGAATCCCGGGAGCACGCTGTAGCGCTTAAATGTCATGCAGCGGGCTTATATACCTGGTCGAAGAGCGCATTGTCGGCAAAGTGCTTATCATGCGCTTTCTGCCAATCGCCCGATATCTCCTCGATGGTAAATAGCTGGATCGCCGGAAACGTCACATTTGCCTTCTTCGACGCTTCGTCCGATAGCGGCCGGAAATAGTGACGGGCGGCGAGCACTTGTCCCGGCTCGCTGTAGAGGAACTGCAGATATGCCTCAGCGACTTTGCGGTTCCCGTTACGGTCGACGACGCCATCGAGTAGCGCAACCGGAGGCTCGGCAAGAATGCTGGAAGGCGGCGTGACGATTTCGAGGTTGTCCGAGCCGAACTCCTTCACCGCCAGCCGAGCTTCATTCTCCCAACTCAGGAATACGTCACCCAGCTTGCGTTGCGCGAATGTAGTGGTTGCGCCTCGAGCGCCCGAGTCGAGAACCGGCACGTTTCGATAGAGGGCCGCAATATACTCTCGAGCCTTCCCTTCATCGCCGCCGTTCTTCTTCAAGGCGTAACCCCAGGCCGCCAGATAGTTCCAACGGGCTCCGCCGGAAGTCTTCGGATTTGGAGTGATGACCGCGACCCCCGGACGAATGAGGTCTTCCCAATCGCGAATGCCCTTGGGATTGCCCTTGCGCACGACAAAGACGATCGTCGAAGTGTAAGGGCAGCTTTTATTCGGCAACCGGCTCTGCCAGTTCGCCGGCAGAAGATGCGCCCTTTTTGCTATGGCGTCGATATCGTAGGCGAGGGCCAGAGTGACAACGTCAGCCTCTAGACCGTCGATCACCGATCGAGCCTG
>DASQLD010000552.1:0-19714 GCA_035630195.1 Bryobacteraceae bacterium | reverse complement strand
GGTGCAGATCATCCCATGGTGGCTCTGACTATAGACAAAATGGTTGAGTTCTACACGGTGCAGAAGCTGTACGACAAAGCGGGTCCGCTAGCCCAGCGTTCGCAGGCGATGCGAACGAAAGCGGTACTTGAAAGCTTCCATCGCACAGGTCGCGTGTTGATAGGAGAACAGAAGTTACCGGAAGCCATCGACCTTTACCAGCGGGCGATCAACATCGGCGAGAGCGCCAAAGTGCCGGATGAAGCGATGGAAGGCATTCTGCGAACATATGCCCTGGTCCTGTCCCATTCCGGTCGTAAGGAAGAGGCCGCAGCAGCGGAAAAGAGGTTGAAGGACGCGATTATTGGTAAGGCGGATCGGGATGGTACGCGACGACCGAAGCCGAAACCGATCGACCCGCAGTGACAATCTGCCAATGTTAAAACATTCCGGCTAACTATGTTGGATCGTAATCGAATGTTCATCTAAGAACAATTTCGGTGTAAGAAGAAGCGGGCACTCTAATCCTGTCCAAGCCGTTGGCCGCTGCGCGCAGGAGAATGCTGGACGCTGATCCATACAGGTCCTTTGGAAGGATTTCTCCCTTCTCAGGCGCTTCCAGACGGGCGTGTCGTTACACAGTCATACGACCCATTCCAAGGAGTGGTTGGACTTTGTGCCCCGATACACTTCCAACGTTCCGGGCCTGTCCCATTTCGTACGAATTCAGGAACGCAATACTACTGTGTGCATGGCGATTCCCTCGATCATGAGAATGCATGGACGCCCCCATTCGGCGCAAGGCAGCTTATGAGCTGGAGCGGTCGCAGATTGATAAACGCGCTCGTCTCGTTCTCCGGACCATGACGATATGGACGCACAATCTAAACTCCCGTACTACGTGAACGTCGATCTCTGCCCAATATCTGTCGAGTGGACGACTGAGTGAAGTGCTCCTGATGCGGCAGTATCGCCAACCTATCGCATTCTGCAAACGCTACTCGATGTTCTGGGGGAGCACAGCGAGCTTGCAGAAGATCGTCGTCGTTGGACCAATGGTGTATTCTTTCGACATCATAACGGTGAGATCAGCACGCTGTCGACACTCTGGCAAGTTAGCCAGTCCAGCGCTCTAAAGATGTTTCTAGCGGCGCCGCGTTTCCTGAGGCATACCACGGTAAGTAGCATTCTCCGAACGGCGCTCGCCGTACGAAATCCTGAATTTGCCGACTAGGTTTTTTCAGAAACTCCTATCCACCTTTATCGGTTGGGCGTGCGCGCTACAATAGCCGCTACAGTGACACCTACGGCTTCGACAGTCACACTCGTTCGCCAACTCGGAGTCGTGAGTGCGACGGCGCTGGTGGTTTCCAACATGATTGGAACGGGCATTTTCACCACCAGCGGCTATCTCGCGGGCGATCTTGGCGATCCTAGTTTGTTTCTGCTGATCTGGGCAGTCGGCGCGATCGCCGCATTGACCGGATCGTTCTGCTTTTCTGAGTTGGGAGTGAACTTCCCTGCTTCGGGCGGGGAGTATGTGTACCTCACGCGAGCCTATGGGCCTGCTTGGGGATTCATCACCGGCTGGGTCTCTTTCTTCGCAGGATTCTCTGCGCCTATCGCTGTTGCCGCTCTCGCGTTTTCGGACTATCTGGGGTACTTCTCGCCTGCGTTGAAGCAAGCGAATGCTCCTGCGCTCTTCGGATCCGGCGAATGGACGTTCAAGCTTGGTGGGGCGCAGATGGCGGCTTCGGCGCTCATAGTGGTTTTCACGATCCTGAATGTTTTCGGCATTCAGCGTGTCGCGAAGATCCAGAATGTTCTGACCGCTATCAAAGTGGCGGTTGTTGTAGCGTTCGTTGCCCTGGGGTTTTTCATCGGTTCGGGAGATTGGTCGCATTTCAGTCAGAAAGCAGTTCGTACTTCCAGTACTCCGCTGTTCCAGCAGTTTGCAATCAGCTTGTTCTGGATCTATGTCAGCTATAGCGGCTGGAATGCCGCTACCTATGTCGCAGAAGAGATCAAGCAACCTGGCAAGACCCTGCCCAAAGCGCTGACGTTCGGAACGATGCTGGTTGCCGGTCTTTATATTCTGCTCAACATGGTCTTCTTGTACGCCGCTCCTCTCGAGGAAATGAAGGGTGTTCTCGCTATCGGATCACTGGCGGCGTCAAAGCTATTCGGACCCGAGATCGCCGGCGCATTCAGCCTTTTGATGGCGCTCTCCATCATGTCTAGCGTGAGTGCGATGGTAACGATCGGACCACGGGTTTACTACGCCATGGCGAAGAATGGAGCCTTCTTCGACTCCGCCGCGAAAGTGCATGAGAAATACAGAACGCCTGTGATCGCGATTCTGGCGCAGGGACTTTGCGCAAGCATCATGACGCTTACGCCGTTCCCGCAACTATTCTTCTATATCGGAATGACCCTGAATTTTACGGCTGCCATGGCGGTCGCATCGATTCTCGTCTTTCGACGTCGCCGCCCAGACTGGCAGAAGATTGGAGTTGTCAGCTTTGCCTATCCGCTGGTGCCGATGACGTTCATTCTGATGGCGGCGTGGATGACTTTATATGGAATCACCCAGCAGACTCGTGTGTCGCTCTTAGCGATCGGTACGATTCTAGCTGGCGCGCTTGTCTATCACTTCAAGATCGCAAAGCAGGTAAAAGAGATTCAATGACCGGGCGGGTACTGCCTCGCCGGTTCTACTCGCGCCCCACAATCGATGTTGCCAAGGACTTGCTCGGAAAGGTTCTACGGCACGGTGACACGGCAGCTATCATCGTCGAAACCGAGGCATATCTGGGACGGGACGACTTAGCCTCTCATTCGGCTAGAGGAATCACCAATCGAACGCGCGTCATATTTGGTCCTCCAGGACATGCTTACGTGTACCTTATCTATGGCATGTATGAATGCCTGAACATCGTGGCTGAGCCCGACGGAGTTGCGGGGTGCGTCCTTATACGGGCGGCCGAGCCCCTTGAAGGGGTGGAATTGATGCACGCACGCCGTCCGGCCGCTCGGAGACGAGTGGACCTCGCATCGGGTCCGGGTAAGTTGACATTGGCGCTCGGGATCACGCGAAACCTGAATGGGGTCGATTTGACGAAAGGCTCTTTGACGGTTCACGACCCTGGAGATCCGCCACCGGCAATCATTACGACTCCAAGAATCGGCATCACGCAATGTACTGACTGGCCTCTACGGTTCCACGTTGCAGGCAATCCCTACGTGAGCGGACTTCGACGGGTGTAGTCTGATTTCGTGAAGAAGGAAGAGGTTGAAATACTCTCGATCGATGACCGGGATGTCCGGATAACGCATCCGAGCAAGCCTTATTTTACGAAGCAGACTAAACTCTCAAAGATCGATATCGTTCGATATTACCTATCCATTGCGCCGGGTGCGCTTGCAGGGATCAAGGATCGACCGATCGTTCTGAAGCGCTTCGTGAATGGAGCGGAGGACCAGGCGTTTTACCAGAAGCGGGCGCCTGCCGACCGGCCGTCTTGGTTGCGCACCGTGACACTTTCGTTTCCCTCAGGGCGCACGGCTGAGGAAGTTGTTGTCGACGACACCGCAGGACTCGCATGGATTGTTAACCTCGGATGCATCGAACTGCATCCGCATCCAGTTCGTTCCGGCAACCTCGATCATCCTGATGAGCTACGTATAGATCTCGACCCCGGGCCGGGGGTCCAGTGGACGGACGTGCGCAAGGTCGCACTGGAAGTTAAAGCGGTGCTTGAGGAGATGGGACTTCGCGGTTGGCCCAAGACCAGCGGCTCGCGTGGAATGCATGTGAATGTGCGTATTCATCCCCGCTGGAGTTTTGTTGAGGTACGTCGGGCCGCCCTTGCATTATCGCGGGCAGTTGAACGGCGCGTTCCGTCGCTCGCCAGTTCAAAGTGGTGGAAGGAGGAACGTCACGGTGTTTTCCTGGACTACAACCAGAATGCGAAGGATCGGACCACGTGCTCGGCTTATTCGGTGCGGCCACTTCCTGATGCTCGGGTGTCGACGCCGTTGCATTGGGAGGAAGTTCCCGATTGCGAACCAGAGGAATTTACCGTACTCACTGTCCCGAAGCGCTTCTCTGCGATTGGTGACCCTCATGCAGATATGGATGCGGCAGCAGGATCGCTCGAGAAGCTGCTCGAACTAGCGGAACAAGATGAGCGCTCGGGTCTCGGTGATGCGCCTTGGCCGCCGCATTTCCGGAAGATGGAAGGCGAAGCTCCGCGTGTGGCGCCGTCGCGTCAGAAGATGCCACTTATCGTGATTGCAAATTCGCCTGACAAGGAGGCCGCTTTGGCGGGTCTGGAACGATGGAGAGCTAAATATCCCGAAGTATCGAAGCTGCTCGCTGTTGACGACGTGCTGGTAGATTCCATGCGCGGCAGGTCTTCGACATGGACTCGTATTCGAGTGAATTTGCGGCATGTGCCTGAGGCGCTCCGACCATCGCAGGAAACACCGGACCCGGACGACGATCCCACACGCGAATGGCGTGAACTGCATGCCAGAAAGTCTCGGAAGAAGTCGGTGTGAGATTAGCGTCCTTCGGGGAAGATTGCCGCCAATTCTTGCGGCGCGACTACTTCGAGCTGGGCGTAGGTGCAGTCCGAGGGCGATTTGTCGAAGCGCCATCTTCGGAAGTGCGCCAGGTGTCGGAAGCGTGTTCCTTGCATATGCTCGTAGGCAACCTCGGCGACAAGCTCCGGTCGTAGAGGCTCCCACGATAGATCCTTGCCCTGGCTCCACCGGCTTTGAGCGCCAGGCATGCGCTGACCATCCTCACCTGACCCCGCCGCCCACTGCTTCCAAGGATGATCCTTGAGCGCGTCCTTGCGAAAGGGCTCAAGAAACCTTGTCAGTTCGTGCCGCTTCTCTTCGGCAAAGCTTGCGCATACGCCCACGTGCTGAAGCGCTCCAGCGCTATCGAAAAGCCCGAGGAGCAGCGACCCGACAGCCGTGCGCTCGCCCTTCTTGTGCCAGCGGAAGCCGGCGACGACGCAATCGCAATCCCGTTCGTGCTTGACCTTTAGCATTACGCGCTTGCCCGGCTCATATGTTCCCGATACAGGCTTGGCGATGACACCATCGAGACCCGCTCCTTCAAAACGGCGGAACCAGTCCGACGCTACACTCGACTCGCGAGTCATGGGAGTGATGTGGATCGGGGGCGAGGCTGAGGAAAGAAGTGATTCTAAACCCGCACGGCGGCTTTCCAACGGCTCGCCACAAAGATCTCGCTCGCCGTCACACAGGAGGTCGAAGAATACGATCGATGCCGGGATCTGTTGCGAGAGCGTCTTGATTCGGGAGGCTGCCGGGTGAATGCGTAGTTGCAGCATCTCAAATTCGAGAGCGCCATTGTGTACGATGACGATCTCTCCGTCGAGCACACAGCGTTCAGGCAGAGCTTTTCGTAACGTTTCGACTAGCTCCGGGAAGTATCGATTCAACGACTTTTCGTCGCGACTTTGAATCAGGATTTCATCCCCATCTCGGAATACCAGTGTGCGGAACCCGTCCCACTTCGGTTCAAAGATCCAAGATCCTTCCGTGGGCAAGTCGGCAACTCGCTTGGCGAGCATGGGCGGAATTGTCGGATTTACGGGTAGGTTCATTTTAACTACCAAGCGTGGACGTAGCCACCGCGTTCGGCGAGATCGATTTCGATCCCGAACAAGTTTTCAATCGGACCCTTTGCAAGTAACTCGGATCTGGGCCCGTCGGCGATGATCTTACCCGCCTTCATCATCACGATGCGATCAATTTCAGGAATGATGTCGCTCAGGTGATGGGTGACGAGCAGGATCGCGATTCCAGATTGCGCGAGGCGACGCATTGCTTCTCGCAAATCGTGCTGCGCATTTAGATCGAGGCTGGTAGTCGGCTCATCGAGGAGGAGAGCTTTGGGGGAATGTACTAAGGCTCGGGCTATTAGGATACGGCGAGCCTCTCCGGACGAAAGTTCTTCGAAGTCGCGACTGGCGAGATGCGTCGCTTCGATCTGGGCGAGCGCGGCATCTGCTCGTTCTTCCATCTCGGCTGTTACATGCTGATTCGGCCAAACGCCAACACTGCTGAAGAATGATCCGATGACGAGCTCCCGTCCTGTTAAGGATCGTGAGGGTGTAGGGAAATGGTTCGAAACAACTCCAATGAGCGACCAAAGCTCAAAGACGTTCCAGACCTCGCGGCCGAACAGACGTATATAGCTTCTATCGCGATTCAAGGGATAAAATTCGCGGGCCAGTGTGCGGACCAACGTCGATTTTCCACAGCCATTCGGGCCCAGGATTGCAACATGCTCTCCCACCTCAATGCGCAAATTCATTTCGCGGATAACAACCTGCTCACCGCGTACTATCGACGCGTTGCAGAGTTCAATTAGAGGAGGCAAACCTTTATTCATTCGTTTCCACAAGGGGAGAATTTAGTGGTGGTGCTCCGACGGCGAATCCTTCCCATCGCGCAACCACAACTGTCGCAAGACAATTGCCGAGGACGTTCACCGATGTCCGAGCCATATCCATTACCGCGTCGATGCCCAGCAACACGGCTGCGCCTTCGAGCGGAAGGTTAAACGTCGCAAGCGTTCCGGCGAGGATGACGAGGGCCGCTCTCGGGACTCCGGCGACACCTTTACTCGTCAGCATCAAGGTAAGCATCATGATGAGTTGCTGACCTAGACTCATCTCGATTCCGGCTGCCTGCGCTACGAAGACGCTGGCGAGAGACAGGTAGAGAGTAGTGCCATCGAGATTGAAGCTGTATCCTGTCGGCATCACGAATCCGACGATGTGTTTAGGAACACCGAAGCGCTCCATGTTCTGCATGGCGCGTGGCAGCGCTGCTTCACTGGACGCAGTGGAGAAGGCAATGACGAACGGCTCGCGAACAGCTTGTAAGAAAGACTTGATCGGGATGCGAAATATAGCAACGACCGCTCCAAAGACCAGAACAACGAAGATGACAAGCCCTATATACATGGTCGCGATCAACTTGCCAAGGCCGAGGAGAACATCGATGCCTTTCGAGCCAACCGTTACCGCGATCGCGGCCGCAACACCCAGCGGCGCGAGATACATCACATACTTCGTGTAGCGGAACATGACTTCGGCCAGAGACTCGGCAAAATTTACGACCGGCTTGGCAGCGGCGCCGATACTGGCGCAAGCGGCGCCGAAGAGAAATGAAAAGACAACGATCTGCAATACTTCGCCGCGCGCCATAGCATCGATGATGCTCGTCGGAAACGTATGTTCTAAGATCGCGCCAAAGCTTTGCTGTGTTTTTGGGAGGGCGGCCTCGGCAGCAGTTCGCTCAAGTCGCATGCCGTCGCCTGGTCGGACGATATTGACGGCGGCAAGACCGAGGAATAACGCGAGAGTTGTGACGACTTCGAAGTAAATGATGGCTTTAACGCCGATGCGGCCCATGGCGGCGACGCTACCGGCCCCTGCGATGCCGGCTACGAGTGTTCCGAACAGCAAAGGCGCGATGATTGACTTGATCAGACGAAGAAAAACTGCGGCGACAGGCGCGAGCAGTATGGCGAAAGCCGGAGCCGATATGCCAATTGCGATGCCGATGGCCATCCCGGCAAAGATCCAGGATGTAAGCGAAATTCGCTTCACCGCTCGCCCCAGCTTAGCTTTTCGCGGAGCACATCGAAGAACATCATGCGTGGCGGACGGATGAGATTCACGAACTTCTCGGAACGCCGGCAGACGACGCGGTCACCGCGTTCGAGTGGCTCGCCGACCTGACCGTCGATGGTGAGATACGCGTTATCAGCGACTGTGCGTGAGATGATTTGGATCACGCTATCGTCCGGAACCAGCACAGGCCGATTGGTCAACATATGTGGACAGATGGGAGTGATCAACAGGGCGGCCACGCTCGGGAACACGATCGGTCCGCCGGCTGAAAGCGAGTAGGCCGTGGACCCGGTGGGCGTAGAGATGATCAGACCATCCGCGCGATATGTGCAAACGAAATGCTGATCGACACGCGCTTCCACTTCAATCATTCTGGCAAGGGAAGCTTTTGTGAGAACGACATCATTCAGCGCTTCGTATTCGGCTATAAGTTTGTCCTCGCGGTGAAGTTCGCAGTGCAGCATCCGTCTACCGGCGACACGATATTCGCCTTTGAGAGCGCGTTCGAGTTCAGGGTAGAGCTCATCGAGCGTGATGGCGGTCAGGAAACCGAGATGCCCCAAATTGACGGGGAAGAGCGGCGTAGGCTTTCCAGCCAATGCTCGAGCGGCGGCAAGAAGAGTTCCATCTCCTCCCAAAACGATCACCAATCCGCATCCTTCCGGAACATCGGACCGATTCACAGCGCCGGGCATATTGAGATAGATGCCGGTCTGTTCATCGAAACGAACAGCGATATGGCGCTTCTGCAGCCATTCGTATAAGGTCGGAACGATCTCATGGGCCCGAGGAATATTTGGCTTTGAGATGAGACCTACCGTTTTAACGATGGGCATGCAGCAGGAATTCCCTGTTCCCTTCGGCGCCCGTGATCGGACTGTCCATCACTTCCGTGATGTAGCCGAGGGATTCAAATGTGTTGCTCACTTTTTCGCAGGCGGCTGCATGCAGCGCGGCATCGCGCACTATTCCGCCTTTGCCAACTTCAGCACGGCCGACTTCGAACTGCGGCTTCACCAGTACGATGAATTCGCCGAGAGGATGCAGCAATGGAGGCAGCGCTGGAGCAATCAGGGTCACGGATATGAAACTAACATCGCATACCGCAATGTCGCACAGTTCAGGAAGATCTCCTGGCTGCAGATGACGAGCGTTTGTGCGGTCGCGCACAACAACCCGCGGGTCGGTTCGTACTTTCCAGTCGAGCTGTGTGTCGCCAACATCGACTGCATAGACGCGTGCTGCGCCTCGCTGCAGAAGGCAATCTGTGAAGCCGCCGGTCGAGGAGCCGATGTCGATGGCGATCTTTCCAGTGACATCGATTGCGAAATGGGTCAACGCAGCGTCTAATTTGTAGCCACCGCGACTCACGAAAGGCAGGGCGCCGATGATCTCGATGGCGGCATCGGCAGCGACACCATGGCCTGGTTTGTCGATCTTTTGATTTGCGACCAGTACGCTTCCGGCCAGTATCAACGCTTGCGCTTTCTGACGGGAGTCGGCTAGACCCCGGTCAACCAGCAGTTGGTCGAGGCGCTTCTTTCCCGCGGATTTCATGCCGTGCGGTGAACGATCAGGTCGGCTAGTTCATGGAGCCAATGCGCCCGCTCTCCAAAACGGCTGAGGCATTCGTGCGCCTTGGCAAGTTCGGTGAGCGCCATTTGTTTCGATGCCTGGAGTCCGTAAACCGCGGGGAACGTGATCTTGCCCTGCTGCGCATCCTTCCCCGCTGTCTTCCCGAGCGCTTCAGATGGCTGCTCAACATCGAGAATATCGTCGACAATCTGGAAAGCGAGTCCGACGTGCTCGCCGTAGAGGGAAAGCGCGTTGTATTGCGCCGTTGTGGCGCCGGCGCAGATCGCGCCCATGCGAACGCTCGCGCGCAGCAAGGCCCCTGTTTTGGCGCGATGAATGGCCTCGAGCAGTTCGGCCGTGGCAGGTTGCCCTTCCCCTTCGATGTCATGAACCTGTCCACCGATCATGCCTCGCACGGTACCCGACGAGGTCGCCAGCTCAGCCGCCAACGCGACGCTCCTCTCGGCGGGAAGCGGAACGCGGGCGAGAACCTGAAAAGCAAGCGTCAATAGCGAATCGCCGGCGAGTATCGCCATTGCTTCCCCGAAGACTTTGTGGCACGTGGGACGGCCACGACGAAGATCATCGTTGTCGAGCGCCGGAAGATCGTCGTGTATCAGCGAGTATGTATGGATCAGTTCCAGGGTGCAAGCGACATCTTCGACACGCGGTACGTTGTCGTCGACCGCCTCGGCCGCTGCCATACAGAGGATGGGCCGTACGCGTTTGCCGCCGGCAAAGAGGCTATAGCGCATCGCCTTATGAATATTCGCTGGCGGTTCCGTCTCCGCCGGCACCCACCGGTTAAGCGCGGCATCCACGAACCGGCATTGTTCGGCCAGAAATTGCTCTCTCGTCATTAGCACAGGTCAGGCCTTGGTGGGTTTGAAGGGCTCGACTTGAATCCCGGACGCGCGTCTGGTCAAAACTTCCACGCGGGTCTCGGCTTCTTCGAGCTGCTTGCGGCACTTCTCGCTGAGTTGAACGCCCTTCTCGAAAAGCTCCAGGGCCTTTTCGAGAGGCAAGTCACCTGATTCAAGCTGTTTTACGACAGACTCCAGTTCCGCTAGTCCAGCCTCAAAGCTGGCGACCGGCTTCTCTTCTTCCGCCATTGACTCTATTGTACGGTTCAACTTTCGTAGAAAGCCTATTGAGGGTTATAGGCATGATGTCGGGCCTCGTCTGTCGGGTCTCACTTAGAGATTCTCGACGGTGGACTCTGAATGTGTGATCCTCGACATCCTCGGCTTCCTTCCTTACGGCAATGACGACACAATCTCTGCATCATTCGAGCGATCTCTCATAGAGCGTAGGAGTGTTATTCTCGTCGTTTGCTATGAAAAAGTTAGCGTACAGCAGCATTCTGCTTGCGGCGGCGGCCTTTGCCCAGACGGTCGAGCCTCTTTGGCCGAATGGCGCCCCTGGCGCAGTCGGTACGGAAGATCGAGACAAACCCACCTTGACGCTTCGTCCGGCGGACCCGGCGAAGGCGAACGGAACTGCGGTGATCGTATGTCCCGGAGGCGGATACGGTGGGCTGGCAATGGATCACGAAGGCAAGCAAATCGCTGACTGGCTTAACGGACATGGAATCTCGGCGTTCATCCTGAAATACCGCTTAGGACCTCGGTACAGGCATCCTGCTCCATTACAGGACGCCCAAAGAGCGATCCGCATGGTTAGGTCGCGCGCGAAGGAATTGCGAATCGAACCCAATCGGATCGGAATTTGGGGATTTTCTGCCGGCGGCCACTTGGCATCGACGACTGGAACACACTTCGACGACGGAAAGCCCGAGGCGGCCGAAGCGATCGATCGCGCAAGTTCACGGCCGGATTTCATGATCTTGGCATATCCGGTGATTAGTTTTGTTACGGATTACGTTCATGTGGGATCGCGACGCAATCTGCTCGGCGAACCCTTCGAGCCCGCACAGGCGGAACTCCTCTCGAACGAGACTCAGGTGACGTCCCGAACGCCCCCTACTTTTCTGTTTCATACCGACGCGGATACTGGAGTGCCGCCGGAGAACAGCGTTCTCTTCTACATGGCGCTTCGGAAGGCCAAAGTACCCGCTGAGATGCATATCTATCAAAATGGCCGCCACGGGGTCGGCTTAGCTCCGACGGATCCCGTGCTGTCGAGTTGGGCTGGGCGATTGCAGGATTGGTTGAAGGTCCGGGGATTGCTGTAGTCGAACTAGAACGCCCACCTTTAGGGTGGGCGTTCGCATCACCCTGATCGAGGGCGACGTATGGGAGAATCAGATCCGACGGATTCGCGGCCGTCAAAACCTGTGGTTGTTTGGATACTAAGGCGAAGGGCCCAAGAAGTCAAGAAAAAAAGCTTTGATCTTCCCTCAAACGGTTGATTACAATCCACTTATCGATCATCTATGTGTAACGAAGTGAAATTCTGATCGATGGCCTGCACCCCGAACTTGCTTCCGAAGATCATTAACCGGAACCCGCTAAAGAACAATCCCAAAACGACCGAGGCCACCATCAACGCTCCCGCCAGGATGCAGATAGCCAGGATCATTTCGCCGGGATTTTCGTTCTTCGGTACGTGCTCACTCCACGTTACATTCGGCTTGTAGGCGACAGAGCTAAGCAGTTTCTCAGCGGACTCTCCTGTGGCGTCGAAGACCACCGCGACCATCGGCCCATGTCGCCGAGCCTTCAGGTCACCCCTCGTTTCAAACGCTCGATACCGGTCACCGGCAATCTGGGGCGTCGGATAAGAGAGCAGCAGCAGCGGAGCCTCGCCCTCCTGGGTTTTGTAGCGAGCCAACTGCGCCTCGGCCCCCTTGTTAAAACCAGCAAGAGATGCGGATACGCGCGGTTCGAACTTGGCCAGTGAAGCAGGACCTAGAATATAGCGCTCCGAGGCTCTGAGGCGGTCCTTCGCCGGCAGGAACTGCGGCAGGCTGGGGTTAGCGGCCCGGTCGACATCGGGGAGTTTGGACTTTAGCTGATGGAGGCCCTCCGCAGGCAGGTCTCCATCAATCCTGAGGACATAATTGCCATGCTGAACGACCCCGGGTTGAAGCCACTGTGCGGCCGCGAGGGCTCCGGTTGTGTCCTTCAATTGCCAGACACTTACGGCAACTCGGGAACCTGCGGCCTCATAGTCAGCCCGCTCGGCGGTCTGGAATCCGTATTCATCCCATACCTGCCGATCGGCGATGTCGACAACCCCTTTGGCTGCCTTCTTATACCCGCCGAATTGTTCGGGCAAGACGGCTGCCGAAGCAACCGTGGCGAGCACAAGACTTAGGCCGCTACACCACAGCATTTTTTGTATTTCTTCCCGCTTCCACATGGACATGGATCGTTTCGCCCAACCTTAGGACCTTTTAATACAGGCTGCTTCTCCGTCGTTCCATCACCGCCCACAAACTGAATATCGGCCAATTCCTTTTCTTTTTTGCGCTGAATGTGCCGGGTGAAATCCTCGAACGCAGACTGCGCCGCCTGATGGTCGCCTGTTCCATTAGACGCGCCGGCATCGATCGCGGATCCATCCTCTTCCCACTCCGTGATTTCGTGGAAGGGCATGCCGTCCATTCGGCGATGTTCTTCATATGGTTGCATAAAGAATAGAAACCGGATTGTCTCGTCTTCGATGCGATCCATCATGTCCTGGAACATCTTAAAAGACTCCTTCTTGTACTCGACAAGAGGATCTTTCTGTCCATAGCCGCGGAGGCCGATTCCTTCCTTCAGATGATCCATCGACAACAAGTGGTCCTTCCACTGGTTATCGATGACGTTCAGCATCACCATCCGCTCGGTTTCGCGGAGAATGGCGGCCCCGTCCGGCCCGAGCATCGATTCCTTTTCCGCGTACTTCCTAACGGCCTGCTCATAGACGGAGTCTTCGATGTCGTCGCGCGTCGACTCGGCCAAGCTGGCGACGTCGACCGTAACCCCAAACTGCGTTAGTACGTCCGCCGCCAACCCGTCCAGATCCCAGGTGTGCGGCTGCGAGCCCTCTGGCAGGCGGGCGTCAATGAACGATCCGACGATTCCCCGAACGATATCGGTGATTCGATCCTTTTGTTCGTCGCCTGAGAGCAGCTTGTTGCGCATGCCGTAGACGGCTTGCCGCTGCTTGTTCATCACGTCGTCGTATTCGAGGAGATGTTTACGAGCCGAGAAGTTTTGCGCTTCCACCGCTTTTTGAGCAGCAGCGATCCGGCGCGTGATCAGCTTCGATTCGATCGGTACATCTTCCTCCATCCCTAGACGGAGCATGAGGCCCTGAATTCGTTCGCCGCCGAAGATACGAAGCAGGTCGTCCTGGAGGGACAGGAAGAATCGTGAGGCTCCGGGATCTCCTTGACGACCGGCGCGGCCACGCAACTGATTATCAATGCGGCGCGACTCGTGCCGTTCGGTCGCAACGATGAAAAGGCCGCCGAGGTCGACGACTTCTGCATGCTCGCGTTCCGTCTGGCCTCTGAGTTCTCCCACAAGCGCCTGCCAATCGGCTGGAGGCATCGCTTCCGGGTCGAGGCCCATGCGTCGGGCTTTATCCCGAGCGAGGGACTCGGCGTTCCCACCAAGAAGGATGTCGGTACCGCGGCCGGCCATATTCGTCGACACAGTGACCGCGCCTTTACGACCGGCCTGCGAAACGATCGACGCCTCGCGCGCATGGTTTTTCGCGTTCAGGACCTCGTGTTTGACCCCCATTTTGCTGAGGATTCTCGACAATACTTCTGATTTTTCGACCGAAATTGTACCAACCAGTACCGGCTGACCCTTGTCGTTCAATTCCTTAATGAACTTGGCGGCATTGCGGAACTTCTCTTCTTCGGTGCGATAGACAATATCCGGGAACTCCTCTCGGATCATTGGCTTATTCGTTGGGATCGCCGTGACGTCGAGTTTATAGATCTTATAGAATTCGGCGGCTTCCGTTTCAGCCGTACCGGTCATACCGGCCAGCTTCTTGTACATACGGAAGTAATTCTGGAAGGTAATTGTTGCGAGAGTTTGATTCTCGCGTTCGATTTTGACGCCTTCCTTTGCTTCGATTGCCTGGTGAAGACCGTCGCTCCAGCGCCGGCCAGGCATGATGCGGCCGGTGAACTCGTCGACGATAACGACTTGTCCATCCTGGACAAGGTAGTCCTTGTCACGATGGAAAGACACGTGGGCTTTCAGGGCCTGCTCGACATGGTGACGAGCCTTCATCCCATCCCAATCACCACTCTCATAGAGACCCGGCATATTGAGAAGGCGTTCGACCTTCGACTGTCCTTCATCCGTGAGGGTGACGGTGCGATGCTTTTCATCCATCCAGAAATCACCCGTATAAAACCGCTGGCCGGGTTCTTTTCCTTCGATGACTTCACCACGAATCAGCTTCGGGATGATTTTGTCGACCCGGTAATAAAGATCAGTGGAATCTTCCGACGGACCGGAAATGATGAGCGGAGTTCGTGCTTCATCGATCAGAATAGAATCGACTTCGTCGACAATCGCGAAATTGTGCCCACGCTGCTGAACACAATCTTCCAACCGGAATTTCATATTGTCGCGGAGGTAATCGAACCCGAACTCGTTGTTCGTACCGTAGGTGATGTCGGCGAGATATGACTGCCTGCGTTCCTCGTCATCGAGGTCGTGGACAATGATTCCCGTTGTCAGACCCAGGAACTTGTACAACCGTCCCATCCACTCGGCGTCTCGACGAGCGAGGTAGTCGTTGACGGTGATGACGTGAACTCCCTTGCCTTCGAGCGCGTTGAGATAGACAGGCAGCGTGGCAACGAGAGTCTTACCTTCACCGGTCCGCATTTCGGCAATTTTGCCGCGATGAAGCACTACGCCACCGATGAGTTGGACATCGTAGTGCCGCATGTTCAAGACACGGCGGCCCGCTTCGCGCACGGTTGCGAAAGCGTCTACAAGGATGTCATCGAGCGTCTCGCCGTTTGCGAGTCTTTGTTTGAATTCCTGGGTCCTGGCGGCCAATTGCTCATCGGTGAGCTGCTGCATTTGCGGCTCGAGTTCGTTGATGGCGGCGATCGTGGGACGCAACGCCTTCATTTCGCGCTCGTGCTTGGTGCCAAAGATCTTTGCAAGGATTGCGTCGACCATAAAAGTGGGAACCTGATTAGTTTAACAATCGCGATTTTCGTCGGATTGGAGTTTAACCTTATATTTGATGCGGCAAGTGCGAGTTGACGATTCAATCCCGCCCGCCGGCTGGAATTCTGCCATCTAAGCTCTTGAATTGGCTTAGAGCGGGTTCAGTGGACGGGATAAATTACTTAAACGGAACGGGACCGAGGCGCCGGCGGCGGATGAATGGCAGTGTCGCCAAGCCGGTAATCGCCCGCAAGTAGGTTCCGGGTTCGGGGATGGCTGCGACATTAGATACACCGTACTGAAGGTGATCGACTCCCCAGTCGATACTGCCGGTGACTCCGGTTTCTATCGCCGATATGCCGGTGGCGTTCGTGACCCCGAAAAAGTGATTCTCAGCAGTGGCGCCGAAGGTCGAACCGTCTCCAAGAGCAAATGGACCGGTCGAGCCTAGGGAGACACCTAAGGGGTCGAACCCTTCGAAAACAAGACCGACGCCTTGTGTCCCGGAGGTATTGCCGATGTCAGTCCAGACGATCCCGGCGTCCGTGGGCAGCAAGCCGCCGAGCGTAGCGGCATCGAAGGTGAAACGGAAAAAGCTAAGATCTCCGCCGCTGTACAGACTTCCGCCATCGATGGAATTGGTCTGCGCGCTTGGAGCGAGCACCAAGGTACCCAGATTGATGGTTACACCTGGCACCGAGAGAGCTCCACTCTCAAAATTATCGGGATGGAAATAAGAAAACGAGCCGCCACTGAAGGGGCTGTCCGGAAAACTAAGATATGGTGTGGGACCATGGAAAACCGGGGCTGCGCCCGCCGCGCCGGTCATCATAAAGATGCCGACCGAGAGCGCTGCTGCGCGCACGGTTTTTACTTCTTTCGCCACTTCATTAAATTATAGCGCGGCTCAATGATGGCTGAAATGGTGATTTCAGCGTAGTCCCTGGCCACTGCGCAACGCCTCGATCGCTTTAACTGCCTGCTCGGAATGAGTGTGGCCTTTGCGCGTAAGGACAAGTACCACTTTCGCGGGACCAGCGCCGGGCGCTACGGAAACCGGCTCGGCCGAAGTAGGTCCGTTCGTCTGCAGGGAAACCGCATGAATACGATACGTGGTGCCCGCGAGGGCTGTTGTCTTGAAGCGCCCTGCGTCGTCAGTGGATGGTGTCGAGAATGCCATTTGCCATGGCCAGCGTGGATCTTCAAGAATGACTTGCGCCCCCACTGCGGGTCTTCCATCCGGCCAGACCACGGAGCCTGCCAGAATTCGAGGATTCTGCGGCGACGGCACGGTCATATCAAATTGCTGCTTCTCCGGATTGTCCGAAACGTGAACGAATACCGCTGCGGTGGCATCTTCCGTGCCGGGGTAAAACCATCGTGTATACGGCATAGCGATCGTGGGTGAATGCGCGAGTGACAGGCCCAGATAGTAGTCACCCGCCGCGAGGTTGCGAAGTTCGTACCGACCGTCCTTGTCAGTTTCCGCAGAATCAACAGCATAGGGTAGTTCATACTCGCGTCGTGGGCGCCTTGGGACAGCTTCGATAACAACTCCGCCTGCGGGCATGCCGTCCTTTGTAAGAAGGCGGCCGGTGACCACGCGATCGAGACGAAGCGCCACGGGAATCTCGGCGCAGCCCTTCGCATGGAGTTTGACTGGCGGAACGGGCATCGACGTAGTGTATCCATCAAGTTTCGCCGATACCTGATATTCGCCTGGCGGCAGGTGGCTGAATATGGAGCGGCCGTTCCGGTCTGTTGCCGCGGTTTTCCTGAGATTTTGACTACCAATTTCGACGCGGGCCTCCGCCAGACCGGCAATCCCACCGGCGGGTTGGACATTGCCCCAACTTTTATGAGGGTCAAAGACCGTGATGCGAATTTCCCCGACGGGATCGGCCTTCGCAAGTTGACGGAGATAAGTTAGATCCTCGGCGGCGTCGGATATTGGCCGCGTGGGTGAACAGATGCCTGTGGAGAGACGGCCGTCGGGTTTCTTGAAGGCATAAATGATGTACTCGATGCCACGTTCAAATTGATAGCCGCAGTCACCTCCTCCAAGGCCTGTCTCGATGTTGATCTCTTTCGCGGAGGAATCGAGGCCTGTAAAGGCGTTGGTGATCTTTATGGTCACTTGCTTTTGAGGGTAGCGATCCGGTGGGGGCGGCCGCTCTCCTGGCGCGATTCTAGGAATGCCTGGGTCATCGGTTGCCGTGACTATGCCCGTAAATACGGCGTGATGTTGCCAAGCCGATTGGCACACAGGATTGCCGGTTGGTAGGACCATGCAACTGCAGCCGTGGCATACGCTGACGGCGAGCGCAAACAAGATTCCTAATCGCATACTACTTAGACACCGGTGGGTGATAAATTTCCCCGCGTGAATCAGGATAGACCAGAAAGGATCTGCCTATACTCGTCTTCGGTAAACGCACGGCACGTTTCCGATACGATGCTTCCTTGTGACGCAGCCGTCAAAAGAGCTTTCGCCAAGCCCGCCTCGTCCGCGGCTTCGAGGATCGCGACCATGTCGTATGTCCAGTCACCATGCAGAGCTATTCATGATGACGCCGATGGCTTGAAGCCTTTCCGTGCTTCATCGAGACGTGACGGACTCTGTTTGACATCCTCTTGTCCGTAATGCTCTCGAAGGAGAGAAGGCGCGGTCGAGCCTCTTTCAGTGAGAGCATCGCAGGGTTTAAGCACACGTCAAACTCGGCACACTTGCGCTGATCGGCGGTGACCTTCGAGTCGGCATTCAGCATTGACACATATAACGTTTCTGGGACTTTGAACTGAGCAGCATTGCCCCAGGCACGCCTATTTCCTCTCAAAACTCGTGACGATCTGTTTGTAATCACCACAAATGATTACTCTGACCGGTTCGGCCCACCCGTACACGTTTCGGCAAGAATATATCGAGGTTGCAGCGCTCACTGCTGTCATGCTGGGCGGACCTTTTCCCTAGTAGGGTCAGCCCCAGTAGTTCCGGTCCAGGCTTCGATATTGAACTGCCTCTGCAACATGCTTAGCGCTGACTACGTCGGATCGGCCAATGTCGGCGATGGTCCGTGCGACTTTCAGGATGCGGTCATGCGCGCGGGCGGAGAGGCTCATGCGACGAACTGCCATCTCCAGGGTGCGCTCGCCGGCCTCGTCGAGCGCAGTCAACTCACGAAGCATTCGGTTTGGAATGTGAGCGTTGTAGAAACCGCGCCGGCGTTGCAATTCCCTTGCGGCATGCACTCTTTCTCGCATTTCGGCTGACGAGATGCCAACGGAATTTGAGCGCAGCTCTTTGTAGGCGACAGCGGGGACTTCCATATGCAGATCGATGCGATCAAGCAGAGGGCCGCTGATCTTACCGAGATATCGCTGAATCATTGCGCCGGTGCAACGACATTCTTTGGTCGTGTCGCCGAAGAACCCACATTGACATGGGTTCATTGCGCCTACCAACATAAATCGCGCCGGGAACGAGAGCGTCATGTTGGCACGGGCGAGGGTGACTGTGTGATTTTCCAAAGGCTGACGAAGTTGTTCGAGCACGTTGCGCGGAAACTCCGGCATTTCGTCGAGGAATAGGACGCCATTGTGCGCCAAGCTGACTTCGCCGGGACGGGGAGTGCCAGAGCCGCCGCCAATCAAGCCTGCATCCGACACGGAATGATGCGGCGAACGAAATGGCCGCTCCCAGAGCAGGCCGATTCCCTTTGGAAGCACACCGGCGACGCTGTGGATTTTCGTCGTTTCGAGAGCTTCATCAAAGGTCAGAGATGGGAGGATTCCGGCAAAGCGCTTGGCGAGCATCGTCTTTCCGGAGCCGGGCGGTCCGATCATTAGCACGTTGTGCGCTCCGGCCGCGGCTACTTCGAGAGCGCGCTTGGCGCTGGTTTGTCCTTTCACATCCGGGAAGTCAATTCCAGAATCCTCGACCGACTGGGCTCGGACTGCGCTGGCCTCGATGGCTGGAAAGCTTCGAGCGCCGTTCACTAAACCGACGACCTCGGAAAGATGACCTAGTCCGAAGACTTTGACACCTTCGACGACTGCCGCTTCGACGGCATTCTCAGCCGGGACGATGAGGTTGGCGATACCCATCTTGCGGGCGCACGCAGCCACCGGAAGACAGCCGCGAACCGGTCGAATGCTGCCGTCGAGGGACAGCTCACCCGCAAACAGGAATTGGTCGGCGGAACCGGCAACGCCCATCGCCCCGAGGATTCCGAGCGCCATTGGCAAATCGAACCCGGCTCCTTCCTTCCGGACGTTTGCGGGGGCGAGGTTAATGGTCACACCCTTATTCGGATAGCCGAATCCGGAATTGATCAGCGCTGATTTGATTCGTTCCCGACTCTCACGAACGGC
>DASQLD010000551.1:0-17265 GCA_035630195.1 Bryobacteraceae bacterium | reverse complement strand
ACTCGATGCTGGCCGCCGATGGCTCATTGAGCAGTCCGAGCACGTGGAACCCAGCTCTCTGAAACGGTTCGACTGTGAGGAACCGTTGATTGCTGTTGGCATTGGCGGGCACGCCCAGCATGATCTCGAGCGGTTCGCGATCCCGGCCCGGCAAACTTGACTTCTCAAGCAGTGCTACGCGGAATGCCGCGGCGAGCTCCGCCAGCAATTGACCGAGCGGCAGCGTTTCCTCATTGATCCGAATCTCGGTATACGGACCTGCGTCTTCGAGCGTGCGCTTGATAGATCGGATGAGGGTCCAATCCGGTTCGGACTGAACGGCCCACGCGTCCCAACCGTATCGGCGCTCACCTTTGCGCGCTGCGATGATTGGCGGATACCACTCACGAGCCGCGCCGTCCGAATCCTCGAATGTTATGACTGGGTAGTTGCCGCGATCCACCGCTGCGGCAACGATTCGCGTCGTGCCAAAATCGATGCCAAGCTTCATAGGTCCAATTCAGGCCTGTAAAGTGCCGCCACTACACTAAAGCATAACGTTACAGGTGTGCGCAGCTAGCCTTTGAGAACACGGCGAAGCGTGTACATTTCACGTCCGACAGCGGCTCGTTCGAGGCGCTTCCAATCGTCGTTCACATGGATGAACTTGCCGCTGATGTGGTTCGAGTCTTCGGACGCGAGAAACATCGCGAGTTCGATTTGCTTCTCGGGCGTGCCCCCGCCCGTAATACGCACGTTGACAGCTTCGTCGTGCTCCTTTGAACCTGCCTTCTCGCCGGCGCTCAATATTTCGTCCGTCATATGCGTGTATGTCCGCCCTGGATTCAAAACATTGATCTGCACGTTGTGATCCCGCACTTCTTCCGCGACTGTTTCGACAAAACGAGTGACCGCGGCCTTCGATGCGGCATAAGCGGAGAAGAAAGGTCGGGGATCGCCAGCGCCGCGGCCACCGAGAACGATGATCTTCCCCGATCGCTTCTCGAGCATTTGCGGTAGAACAGCGCGGACGGAATTGACGACGCCGATGAGGTTCGTCTCGATTGTTTCGGACCACGCCTTGATGGATGTATCGAGAACAGGGCCAATGGGGCCTTGTAATGCGGCAGCACAGACCAGCACGTCGAGACGGCCGTAGTGCGTTCTCATACGGTCGACAGCAGCAGCCATCTGCTCGTAATCTCGGACGTCGGCGCGGACACGAAGAGAGACTCCGCCCGCGTGTTCAATCTCCAAATTCGCAAGGTCAAGTTCAGCCTTGCTGCGGGCTAGCAGCGCAACTCTCGCGCCGTGATTTGCAAAGCCGATGGCAAGACGCTTGCCGATACCGCGTCCTGCGCCGGTAATCAGGATGCCTTTATCTTTAACGTTCCGCAATTGTTGCCAAGCCCTTACCACCTTAGTACAGCGCTTCGGAATATTGAGGCCGATGCGCCTACGCTGCGCTTCTGAGTACCTCGTCAACTGTAGGCTTTCCGCGGCTCGAATAGCGTATGATTCCGTCCGGACCGATGAGATACACCGTTCGCGCCGTCATAAAGAGACCACGCGCATTATACGCCTTGCAAACTGTGCCTCCTTCGTCCACGAGAAGTTGAAAAGGCAGCCGGTTCTTTTCGCGAAACGTGGAATGACTCGTTCGTCCCTGGGGATTCACTCCAAATACGATCGTATTTCTGGCTTTAACTTCCTCCCAGGCATCCCGAAACTCACACAATTGCGCTCGGCAGACAGATGTTTCATCGCGAGGATAAAACACGAGCACAACATTCTGTCCCCGCAAGGAAGCGAGCTTCACAGTTCCGCCATCCTGATCCTGTAGCGACCATTCCGGCGCGGGTATGCCCACCGGCAGCGGGTCTGAAAATAACGCCGAAATCATACACCTATGATGCAACCGTTGGTGCTTGGAATCCTCCGAGTACACTATCTCCATGCGCGACCTCGCCGAACGAGCCCTCGAAGCAGCGACTCGAAACGGTGTAACTTACGCCGATGTCCGAGTCGAGGACGCCAAAGAACGCCACCTCACTACAAAGAACGCCAAGCCCGGCAACGTCGCGACCTATGACAGCATGGGTGTCGGTATTCGCGTCATCGTTGGCGGCTGCTGGGGATTCGCAGCGACCGACGAAGTGTCAGCGAAAGGTTTAGAACGGGCTGCCAATCTGGCCATCGAAATCGCTCGCTCCGGAGCGATGGCAAAGAAACGCGATGTCGTGCTGGCGCCCGAAGACGCGCACGAGATCACGTGGGCGTCTCCATGCGCCATCGATCCCTTCAGCGTTTCCGTCGAACAGCAGTTGCAACTGCTGATGGATCTTGATCGAGAACTCTTGAAGACCAGTGGTGTAACTCTGGCCGAATCGTCGTTCGTCTGTTCCCGGAAGCGCCAATACTTCGCATCATCGATCGGCAGTCGTATCGATCAGACCCGCACGGTAACAGGCGCCGGATTCACGGCGTTCAGTTTCAAAGATGATGAGCTTCAGAAGCGAAGTTACCCCAACTCCTTTGGCGGTCAGTATCAACTAAAGGGTTATGAACTGGTCCACGAACTGGATTTACTTCGGCATGCTCCGCGCATGGCGGAAGAGGCTGTCGCGCTCCATTCCGCCGATGCGTGTCCTGAGGGAGAATTCAATCTTGTTCTCGATGGCAGCCAACTGGGACTGCAAATTCACGAGTCGATCGGCCATCCCATCGAACTGGATCGCGTTCTCGGAACAGAAGCGAACTATGCGGGGATGAGTTTCCTGACTCTGGACAAGCTGAACACGTTACGTTATGGTTCTGACATCGTGAACGTCGTCTGCGATGCCCGATCGGAGCACGGTCCGGGCCTAGGAACGTTTGCGTTTGATGATGAAGGCGTTCCTGCGCAATGCGCTCCAATCATCACGAACGGACAGTTCGTCGGCTACATGACTTCGCGTGAGACCGCGGCACAGATCGGGCAGGCGAAATCGAGCGGCACAATGCGCGCCGATGGATGGGCGCGACTGCCTCTCATCCGCATGACGAACGTCAGTCTTACCCCGGGCGAGCAGTCCCTCGAACACGTATTCGACACAGATGGCATCTACATGGAGACCAATCGAAGTTGGTCGATCGATGACAAGCGGTACAACTTTCAGTTCGGTTGCGAGATCGCCTGGGAGGTCAAGAGTGGCAAACGTGTTCGCATGCTTAAAAACCCGACGTATAGCGGCATCTCGACCGAATTCTGGAACAGTTGCGATGCGATTTCCGGCCCGGAACACTGGACGCTATGGGGGGTGCCCAATTGCGGTAAGGGTCAGCCCGAACAAGCGATGGGAACCGGTCACGGAGCCAGCCCCTCGCGTTTCCGCAACATCAAAATCGGCAGCGCCCAGATTGACTAAACCATGAATGAATCTGAGCTTCTATCGCGCAAAAAGTGCCAGGAACTCTTTTTGGCTGTCGAGCAAGCCGCCCGTCGCGCTGGGATATCGGACATCGAGGTTACGGTTGGTTCGACCGCAGATTCTCTCACGCGCTTTGCCAATAACGAAATCCATCAGAACGTATCCGAGCGAACGACCACTCTTTCCGTCAGGCCGGTAATCGACGGGCGCACCGCGCGCGCGAGTACAAACCGGTTGCATCGTGACGGCATCCAGGCCGTGGTAGATGAAGCCATCGCCTTGACGCGCGCAAGCGAGCCCGCAGACCTATTGCCGTTGTACGAAGATCCGACAATCAGCGATGGCCAGCATTATTCCGAAGCCGCCGCGTCTTGCACGCCCTCGCAGCGCGCAGCTCAGGTCGCGGAAGCGATTCGGATTGTAGAAACGCAGGGACAAACGGCTGCCGGAATCTATTCGACTGCAGAGAATGTCGAAGTCCTAATGAACTCTCGGAGTCTGTTTCGCTATTACTTCGATACACTCACGCAGTTCTCAATCACCGCCATGGCCTCCGATAGCTCCGGTTGGGCGAAGGCAACGTCGGCCATTCATCAGGACGTCGATCCCATTGCTTTGGCGGAACGCGCCTCGCGCAAAGCTACCCTGTCCGCAAATCCACGGGAATTGCCGCCCGGTCGCTATACCGTGATTCTCGAACCTGCGGCGGTCCTCGACCTCGTCGGACAAATCTTCATGGATTTCAGCGGGACTGCGATAGCCGACCAACGCAGCTTTCTGAACGATCGCGTGGGAGAAAAGTTATTTGGGTCGAACATCACCATTTATGACGATGTGGCTTTTCCTCTCCAAACTGGAGCGCCGTTCGATGGCGAAGGGGTTCCACGCCGCGCCTTGAAGTTGGTGAAGGAAGGCGTTCCCAGGCAGGTGGCATACTCGCGCGTGGCAGCCAGGAAGGCTGAAACTGAAACCACCGGCCACGGATTTCCTTTACCGAACGATCAAGGCGAAGCTCCGGTGAACATCGTGATCGTCGGTGGCAAGACGTCACTGGACGAGATGATCGCGTCGACGGAGAACGGTATTCTCGTGACCCGGCTTTGGTACATCCGGGAAGTTGAGCCATATGAGAAGGTAATGACCGGTATGACGCGCGATGGCACGTTCCTTGTCCGCAAGGGCGAAGTCGCCGGTGGCTTGCGTAACTTCCGATTCAATCAAAGCGTGGTGGAATTGCTGCGCAACGTCGAAGCTCTTACCGCAAGCGAGCGCGCCACGGGCGAGGAAGCTTTCGACATGGTCGTGCCCGGGATGAAAGTAGCGGATTTCCACTTTACAGAAGTCACGCGGTTTTAGGTCCCAACTGCACTCCACAAGCCCACGGCGTTAGCCTATTAGTATAGCCGTGCATTCTCACGATCATCATCATCACCATCATGGTGGAAGTGGCGAAGTCCTGAAGTGGTCCTTTATTGCCACGCTGCTGTTTGTCGTCATTCAATTTGTCGCGGGGTGGCAGGCTCATAGTCTTGCGTTGTTATCGGACGCCGGTCACAACCTGACGGATGCATTGGCGTTGGCGCTAGCGATGTTCGGCGTCTATCTGCAAGCCAAGCCGGCGGATGAATCGCGCACTTACGGCTACCATCGCGGCGGCGTCCTTGCAGCCTTCATCAATGCTCTTTCGCTGCTCGGTCTTTCCGCGTACCTGTTCTACGAATCGTACGAGCGTCTGCTCGACCCGCAGAGTGTCAATGAGCAGATCATGATTGTCACTGCGGGTCTCGGAATCGCTCTCAACGTGGGCATTCTGGTCGGGCTGCGCAAGCACGAATCGGACATTAACATTCGTGCGGCGTCCATACATATGCTCGGCGACGCGCTCGGCTCAGTGGCGATCATTATCGGGGCCATCGTCATCCATTACACCGGTTGGCTCACGATCGATCCGATCCTGTCGATCTTGATCGCTGCGCTTATCGTTTGGAGCGCGATCGACATAGTGCGCGAGTCGTTGAACATCCTTCTCGAAGGCCTTCCGCGCGGCCTTAAGCTACAGAACGTGGTCGCAGCAATGGAGGAAGTTCCGGGCGTTCTTGATGTGCACGATGTTCACGTGTGGAGTCTTGGGTCGAGCGCCCATGCGTTGAGCTGCCATGCGCTCATCGAGGATATGCCTCCTTCCGAAAGTGATCGCATCTTGAAGGGCATCACCTCAGTGCTCGGAGATCGCTTTCACATCCACCACACGACAATCCAGTTCGAGCATACTCGCTGCGCGCTCTCGGAAACCGGTTGTCGTATCGCTCATGCGCACAGTTCACACTCTCAAAGTCACGAACACACACACTAAATGAAAAGCGTCTATCGGATTGCTCTCCTGCCGGGCGATGGTATCGGACCGGACGTCGTTGCGGAAGCGGTAAAAGTGCTGCGCGCCTTAGAGCCTCAGATTCCATCGAAGCTGGAATACGAAGAGTTGGCTGTTGGAGCCGGTGAGTATCTGCGTTCCGGCGATCCACTTCCGCCGCCAACATTCGACCGTCTCAGCGGGTTCGATGCGATTCTGCTCGGCGCGATGGGGCTTCCTGCTGTTCGTTGGCCAGATGGAACCGAAATGACGCCGCAGATTGATCTGCGCGAGAAACTCGACTTGTTCTGCGGACTCCGTCCAATCCGGCTCTATCATGGTTCTCACTCGCCTTTGAAAGACAAGCAAAAGGGCGAGATCGATTTCCTGATCATCCGAGAGAATACCGAAGGATTGTTCTTCTCGCGGTTGAACAAGCCCGCGCCGGATGCTACCGAAGTTCGGGACATCATGCGCATTTCACGCGAGCGTAGCGAGCGCCTTTTCGTGTCGGCATTCGAGCAGGCGCGCAATCGGCGCAAGCATGTCACGCTCGTCGACAAGGCCAATGTGCTGCCGTCAATGGCGTTCTTCCGGCGCATCTTCGACGAAGTTTCCGAGCGCTATCCGGACGTCAAGACCGAGCGGGCTTACGTTGACGCCGCATCGCTCTACCTTGTTCAGCGCCCACACTCATTTGACGTAATCGTGACTGAGAATATGTTTGGCGACATCCTCTCAGATCTTGCGGCCGGCTTGGTGGGTGGAATGGGCATGGCTCCGTCTGCCGATGTCGGGCCGAAGCACGGTGTATTTCAGCCCTCGCATGGCACCGCGCCGGATATCGCCGGCAAGGGTATAGCGAATCCGGTAGCAACAATCCTCTCGGCGGCGATGATGCTCGAATGGCTCGGAATCCACGCGGCGGCCAAACGGATCGAGTCCGCAGTTTCGAAAGTGATGGAAGACGGTCATCGTACCTCCGATCTTGGCGGGAACGTCAGTACGGAGCAGATGGGGGATCTGATCGTTTCCGCCTTGAACGGTTAGTCCTTGGCTAGTCCAGGACTAGCGAACAGGAACGCGAAAAAGATTGCGATGCATGGCCGTCTTGACGTAAGCGTACAGAGACGGATTCACTCCGGGCGCCAGCTCGGACTGCGGGATCAGAGGCTTTCCCGAAAGAGCGAGGCCCTCGGCCAGCGAGTGGATGCCGGTCGATGGCAGTGCCGGTAACGTGCTTCCCGCCGGGATCGGAATCGCCACTGTGTTGCCGGGATGCGAAGGCGTACCGGGATCCACGGTCACGTAGAAGAATTTGCCGTCCGGAGCCCAACGCGCCACACAGAATCCCGAACAGATGCGTTTAGCGGGCCCGCCTTGGACAGGAATAGCGATCTCGGAAAATGTGGCTTGCTCGTCATTCACCGCCACGAGCGCTGCCACCCAAAGCCGATTTGGGGAGACGCTCATCACAGTAAGGATGGGATGCGGTACTACCTTCGAACGATCGGAACCATCCCGGTTCATTCGGAAAAGGTAGTTCGCCCTTCCATCGGATAGCGTATACAAGATCTGACCATTCGGACCGAAATACGGACGATCTTCTCCGTCCGAAGCGATCAGAACCGGTGGAAACCGCCGATCCAGCGACGCCAGCCAGATCTGCGACGACCCGTGCGATGGTTTGACAGCCAGCAACGCTTCAGATCCGCTGTCTGAAATGTCGTAGCTCGTGATCTGAAAATCCCAGACCAGCCGGTCGCTGCGTCCAGTGCGGAGATCAACTGCCCATAGATCATTTGTCGATTCCGGAGCGCTGCGGCGAAGTAGATGAAACACGCGATTGCCATCCGCCGAGAACCTCGGCAGGAACGCGTCACCCACCGAGGAGATCTGCCGGTCGCCTTGCGCGTCGTGAATCCAGATCGCGCTTTGCTGCATGCCCAGAGACGTAATAACCGACCGGCCGTCCGGAGCTATCGCGACCCCTTGCGCTTCGGCAGGACCGAACGTAATCTGCTCGGTCTTGCCTGCTGGAAAACGCTGACGAAACAGATGCTGCCCCTCTTGCGTGCCGACAGTGAAGTACATCCAGCTCCCATCCGGAGACCAGCCCGCCGAAGTGCATCGCCCGGGCGGACCGACTTGTCGGCCCCGCGAACTGCCATCGAAGGGAACCAGTCGGCAGGGTTGCCAGGCTGCCGTGTGATCCATTTCAATGATCAGCACCGATTTCTGATCCGGCGAGATAGATGAGAAGTGCGCCATCGCGCGCTCGTGCTCCGGAACGTACACATCGCGTGCCGCCGCGCGGTTCTCCCTGGCCGTCACCACAGGCATATGAATCCCGCGTCGTATTTCCGAGAACAGAAGCTGGCCTTTGCCAATCCACGTAAGTCCCTCCGCGTTCGCCATCAGGATCCGCGGTTCGCCGCCACGCGCCGGGACCGACGCTGTATCCCATGCGGTTCTCGAAGG
Source organism: Bryobacteraceae bacterium (assembly GCA_035630195.1). Taxonomy (GTDB): domain Bacteria; phylum Acidobacteriota; class Terriglobia; order Bryobacterales; family Bryobacteraceae; genus DASQDN01. Next base: position 9,045 of record DASQLD010000551.1, on the reverse strand, counting down.
CTCAACGACCGAGTAAGCCACTTGCAAGCCATCGGGTGAGAACGTAGGCGCAAATTTCAGTCGCGGATCATGCGTGAGTTGAAACGGTTCCCCGTCCGGTAACGATTTCAACCAGATCTGGTCGCGGCTCAGAAACCAATCCGCCCCGCGAATAAACGCAACGGTGCGGCGTCCGGCGAAAGCGTAGGCGCAATTGCCGAATCCGTAAAGTCTGTGAGCTGCGTGTAACCGGCCCCCGATTTTGGAGCCCGGCTAGGCAACACAACCAACACCCCCAGGACAATCAGTCCGAGCAACGCGCCGAAGAAAACAATCGGCCGCAGGCGCCACCTGCTTGGAATCGCGCCTGCCGATGGAATTGCGTTGCGGCCAGTTGCTGTATCGAATTCGACCGGGGCCACCGTGGCGGAGCCATTCGTCGCGGCCCTGGGCGCGATCGGCATCGAGAAGCGATAACCCTGCCGGGCCACCGTCTCCACATATCTGGGATTATCTGCCGAATCCGACAGCGTCTGACGTAATCGGGTCACCGCCGCGTTGAGGCCTCGCTCGAAATCGACGAAGGTCCCGTCCCGCCAGATTCGTCGCACTAGTTCCTCGCGGCTCACTACCTCGCCGGGGCGTTCAAGAAGAATCGAGAGGACCTGAAATGGCTGTTCCTGGATTCGGACGCGCAGCCCGTTTTTCCGTAGTTCCGCATTCGCGAGATCGACTTCGAAGACCCCAAACTGAACGACCTTGGACGGGTTAGCGGGATGCTGCGCCACTTAACATACCCTCGTCCGCGAGATTCTACCATAGCGAACAGGTAATTCCCCATACGATTGCAACTGTTTACCGGTCCGGGTCCTCGGCGTCTTCTGCGCCGCGATCCCGTTACGTTTCGTATGAGTTAGCTCGTTGCGAACGTTTCTTAGTTGTCACTATTGCGGTACCCGCCTTGTCCGGATAGTATTCCTTCTCCACTGCTTAAAGCAGGTGAGGAGGCCGAATGAAAACGATTCTCACTACTGTGCTGATGACCAGCGCAGCCTTCGCCGACGTCATAACTGACTGGAACGCGATTATGCTGGCCATGATCAACGGTCAGACCGCGCAGGCCCAGTCACGCTATGGGGCGATAACACACTTGGCGATATTTGACGCCGTCAACGCCATCACTCAGGATTACAAGCCTTACCTGACCGGCATCACCGCGACGCCGGGAGCCTCGCCGGAAGCGGCTGCCGCTGCCGCGGCGCACCACGTGCTCCGCCACTACTTCCATGCCAACGCAGCTAGCCTCGATACGGATCTCGTAGCGAGCCTCGGCAGGATCCCCGACGGCGCCGCGAAAACGAACGGAACTAACGTCGGACGAGCCGCAGCCACGGCAATGATTGCCAGGCGCGCAAACGACGGCTCAGCAACAGTAATGGCGTACACGCCGAAGTCTGGCATAGGTTTCTGGCAGCCGACTCCTCCCGCGTTCCAGGCAGGCGGATTCCTTCATTGGGGCAAGATGGCGCCGTTTGCCTTGGCGCGCACGGATCAGTTCCGCCCGAAGGCTCCGCCGCCGCTCACCAGCAACGAATACAAAAGACATTACGACGAGGTAAAGTCGGTCGGCTCAACGTTCAGCACGGATCGGCCGCAGGATCGCACCGACATAGCGCGATTCGCCTCGATGACCAGTCCCACGAATTTATGGAACTCCGTCGCCGCGCAATTGAGCCGCGCGCATGGCATGTCACTGTCTGAGAACGCGCGGATGTTCGCTTTGTTAAACATGGCCATCGCCGACGCCGGGATTGCTGTTTTCGAGGCCAAGTATCACTACCATCTGTGGCGGCCGGTCACCGCAATTCGCGCAGGGAACATGGATCCGAATCCCAACACGGAGGGCGATCCCGGATTCTCGACCTTCATTCCCACTCCTCCGTATCCCGCCTATCCATCCGGTTTCGGAGGCCTGAGCAACGCCGGAAGCTATATCGTTGAGCGGTTTTTCGGCGGGAACCGGCATACCATTACGCTGACCAATCCGGCGCTTCCCGGTGTGGTGCTCCAGTACACGAAGATCCGCCAACTCACTGACGACCACGCTGATGCGCGCATCTACTCCGGAATCCACTTTCGCTTCGATCAGGATGCGGCCGAGGTCCTGGGCGCAAACGTGGCGCGATACATCAAACAGAATCATCTTCGATGCGCTCGCGCTGATCAATGCGGAGATAGCGACGAGGACGACGACCAGGAGTAATCACGTACGATTGTGGCGCACACGCCCCAAACTTAGTGGTCGTGGTCTGTCCAGCTTGCAAAAGTTCGCGTAGTACCACTACTGCCTCGTCGTTTGGAAAGTGTAGCTGAGGAGCGGTTAGTTCTGCACTATTCACGCAACCTGGTACTAGCTCGGTCGCATCGTAACCGAGCTCGATTTTCTGCGGCGAAAAACGTCCTGGGATTCGCCTCTTTCAGCCATCGTCCGCAGGATGCAGGTCAGCCTGCTTAGCAGTGATCTCCTGGACGAACAACCATGCGGCGCCTTCGCGGCGGCGTCAATCGCCTTCACTCCCCTCTGACGAAGTAGCCATAGCCTTATCGTTTGCTGCAGCAGAAAGCTCGTGAGAAATGGACTAGGGCGCCAGTATGCCCACCCGCGGTATCTTTGAATCGTTGGAGCGTCTGTAACCTATGATGAATCGCCGTGACTTTCTCTCTCTGGTACCTGCGGCGGCGCTCGCGCAAACGAGCAAGCGTCCTGCTTCTTCGCCCGCCCCGACGGCAGTAGAACCGGATTGGCCTCAGTGGCATGGAGCGGATCGCACGAACATCTCGCAGGAAACTGGTCTGCTGAAGCAGTGGCCTTCCGGGGGGCCGAAGGTCGCCTGGAGCGCGCGTGGCTTGGGCAGCGGCTATGGCTCCATCTCGATCAAGGGCAATCATATTTACGTACAGGGAACCAAGGATGGCCAAAGTGTGGTGTTTGCCTTGGATCGCGCATCGGGAAAACCGGTGTGGCACGCGACCATAGGTCGCGCGCTCGATCAGGACCGTGGTGGAGGTCCTCGTGGGACGCCGACCGTGGATGGGGACTTTCTGTACGTTCTATCCGAGAACGGTGACCTGGCGTGTGTTCGTAGGAACGATGCCCGCGTCACCTGGAAGCGGAACATCCTTTCCGATTTTGGTGGGAAGAATCCCTATTGGCTGATCAGTGAGTCACCCTTAATTGACGGCAACAACGTTGTCGTGACTCCCGGTGGCCGCGGCGCGGGTGTTGTTGCTTTAGATAAGGTGTCTGGCAAAGAAATCTGGCGCTCGGCACAGTTGAGTGATCCAGCAGGATACGCATCGTGCATCGTTGCGGACATCCATAACGTCCGCACGATCATGACCCTGACAGCGGAGAATGGCGTCGGTGTAAGAGCCTCTGATGGAAAGTTAATGTGGAGTAACAGCAGGGCGGCCAACGGCACGGCAAATTGCACTACGCCTGTTTATCACGAGGGCAAGGTATTCTACACGTCCGGATACGGCACAGGATGTGCGCAATTGGCGCTCACTCCCGCGGATGGCGAAATCAAAGCGCAGGAAATGTATTTCAGCCGTGACATGCAGAATCATCATGGCGGTGTCGTGCTCTATAAAGGTCGCGTTTACGGATCATCGGCCGCGATTCTCACATCGCTTGATTGGGCGACGGGCAAACCAATCTGGCGCGACCGTGCTGTCGGTAAGGGCAGCTTGACCATTGCAGACGGCATGCTTTACCTATTCGGAGAAAACAACACAGTCGGACTAGCAGATGCCGGTACGGATGCGTATACAGAGCGGGGGCGGTTTCAAATAGAAGACATGGGACGTCCTTCCTGGGCTCATCCAGTGGTATGCGGCGGCAAGCTCTACATACGCAACCAGGACTACTTAAACTGCTATCAAATTCGCGCGACGACTTAGTCTCCTGTGTTTTCTTGCGCTTACACTGGACTCTCCGAATTCGTCGCCTAGGAAAAAACCTATCCACAAGAGTCGGAAATTTCTATTTCGATTGTTATCAACAACTTGAAATTTTGGGAGGCAATTAGCTCCAGGTCGACATCGTAATCTTGAATTAGAAAGGCGCCAGGCAGAGAACTTCGAAAGAGGTTCTAAGTCGGGCGCCTTTTTTATTTCCCACATCGGAAGGAAGTCATGGAAGAGGAAGGTCTCCCCGTCCCACCTGCCGCCCTGTGGTTTTAATCTAACGCGTACTCAGGCGCGTTTCTCAATCAAATGCTCTACTTCAGAGCTGCTCTTCGGAGCAACCTAGGATGACAAAATGTCTGGGAGCCAAACATATAAATGCGCTCCCAGGCTTCATCCAAGCCTTCTATCGTGAATCGTACTGTCCTCCTAAGAAAATTTCCCATTTCGAACAATCCCTCAAAGCTGCTTCCGATCTGCTTCGCTTCGGTGGCGCAAATCCGAAAGCAGAACGACCACGCCATGGCGCCAAACGTGCCAAGGGGGTGAGTGTATTACTCTGCGCTATCACTAATCGTGTTAAGTGCGTTCTCGTTGTATGCGGACGTTCCAAAAACGGAAGTTCGACTCGAGCCGATTATCGGCTTCGAAGAAAACCGTGGGCAGGGGCGGCCGGACATTCGCTTCATGCATCGTTCGAGTTTATATATCACTGACTCCGGTTTCACGATTGCTCCAGATCAGATCCATGCTGCGTTCGTCGGTGGGAATCCTGCCGCACCCGTGAGTACGTCCGACACACTGCCGGGCGTCGCCAACTTCATTAGCGGTACAGATCAGTCGAAATGGATCTCCGGGATCCGGCGTTTCCGTGAGGTGAAATTCACCGGTGCCTACCCCGGCATCGACGTGGTTTACAAGGTGGATTCTAACGGGCTCCAAATAAATGCGAATATCGGGCCAAGCGGTGACCCGTCCTCAATTCGCCTGCGGTGCGTTGGGGCAACTGTTGAGCAGACACCGGATGGGTCGGTATTCCTGCGCGTCGCCCAGCGCCGTCTCCTAAGAATCTTCGGCGGTGGCGCTAAATGGAAAGTGATCGGACCGAATGAAATTCAGATGGAACCGGACTCGACCGGTTCCATCATTCAAATGCCTTTGGCCTTTCTAGGAGGCGGCGCCACGGTGGCCTACGATGTCGATTCCACGGGAGCTGTGCTCACAGCAGGACGGTTGCCGGGTCTGATCACGCAACCGCTGCCTCCTAGAACGGAGACCGTACCGTCAGCCGATTTTTGCGGCCAATTTATTGACGATACTTTGCCGTGCGAGGATGCGTTTGTAGCGAAGTATTCTCCAGCCGGAACTCTTCAGTTCATCACATATATTCGCGGGTCGACGAACGATCATGCCCGAGACGTACGAGCGGACCGTAACGGGGACATTTGGGTTGGTGGCGTCACTGACTCAACGGATTTCCCGCTAACGCGCGATGCCGCGCAGCCGCGTTCGCGGGTCCGGCAGCGAGAATTGGATTGGGATCATCTCAGTCAGAAATCGGAGACCTGTTTCTTTTGAAATTGAGCGGCACTACGGGCCTGCCGCTCTATTCGACTTATGTTGGCGGACCGGACGCGGATCGAATGGACAGGCTGCTGGTTGACGCCGCGGGCAATGCTTATCTGTCTGGGCGTGCAACCGCAGGGCTACCGGTCACATCAGGCGCCTTTCGCGAAAGCCCATGCGATGTTTGTTCGTTTGCAGCAAAGTGGACAGCCAGCGGCGCCCCTGTGTACCTTACATACCTGCCGTCATCGGCGAGCAGCCAAGGCGTGGACTCATCCGGAGCTTTCTATTTCGGCGGAGGAGCGCAGACAGATTTCCCGGTCACGCCGGGGTCCTTCGATAATTCGTTTAACGGAGGGCCGAGCGACGCGTACGTTGCTAAGCTGAATCCCTCGGGAACCGCGCTGGTTTACGCTACGTTCTTCGGTGGCGCTGGCCATGAATACACGAGCGATCTGGCTGTGGACTCCGAAGGGAGTGTCTGGTTCACCGGACCAGTTTTTCCATCGAGCGACAGCCCAAGGGAACCTGCGGGATGGCAGCCCGGATACTTCCTCGCGAAACTCGATGCTTCGGGATCCGGATTGCTCGTTCACAGGAGCAATATAGGAGCCGAGTTGGCCGTCGATTCGCAAGATAACCTGTTCCTTTGGTCATCCCCCGAATATGGAAGCCAAACCATCGCAAATCCTGGCGGGTCCCTGGCCAAGAGTTGCTCAGATAGCTATCTCGCAAAGTTGAATAAGGACGGAGTCCTCGTATATGCGCAGGATGCGGGGAAGCTGATCGGATTCGGCGCCTTCGGCCGGCCAGTCGTATTTGGAAGAACGGATCCTACACGACCACCGCTGGATACACCAATATGGACGCTGGATCTGTCGGAAACGCCGCGGCAGTTCCTGTCATGTACGCTCGGCGCCGCGAGTATGCGAGGCGCGAATCAGATCGCCCCCGGCGAAATCGTCGCGCTGGTTGGCGCCGGTCTGGGTCCTCAGGCAGGCGTGACGTTCCAACTAGACCAAGATGGCCGTGTTCCGCGTGACCTTGCAGGTACACACGTGCGGTTCAATGGCGAGCCGGCGCCGATTCTCTACGCACAGAACGGTCAAGTGAATGCGATCGCTCCGTTCACGTTGATACCTGGGGCGCCAGTTACAGTGGAAATGGAATACAACGGTTCGCGAGCGAGGGTTACAGCCACAGTGGAGTCGTTCCGACCCAGATTTTCACGCTGGACGGCTCAGGTTCAGGACAGGCCGCAATACTGAACCAGGACGGAACCGTCAACGGCCCACAGAACCCTGCGCGAACAGGATCGATTGTGAGTCTATTCCTTACGGGAACGGGACAGACTTCGCCGATTCTCCGGGAAGGGGAAGTCGCGCGAAACATTGAAGCGAAACCGCTTTCCGATTTCCGCATCGCGATTCCCGGCCGAGTCGCCACTTTGCTGGAATTACTATACGTCGGCCCGGGGCCGGGACTCTTAAACAGCATGACCCAAGTCAATGTGCGGCTTCCCAGCACCATGCCAGTGCTGCCCGATTCGACGGCATTGTCGATGCCAATCTTCGTGGAGGCAAACGGCCGGTCGTTCTATCAGGATGCACGAATTGCCATCCAGTGAGCGCAAGGATTAGTCCCTAATTTTCTTGCTGTTGCAGATGGCCTCTCGGATTTGTCCGATTCGTAAAAACCCATCCACAGGTTTCGAAAATTTCTATTTAGCTTGTTATCAACAACTTGAAATTTTGGGAGGCAATTAGCTCCAGGTCGACATCGTAATCTTGAATTAGAAAGGCGCCGGGCAGAGAACTTCGAAAGAGGTTCTAAGTCGGGCGCCTTTTTTATTTCCCACATCGGAAGGAAGTCATGGAAGAGGAAGGTCTCCCCGTCCCACCTGCCGCCCTGTGGTTCTAATCTAACGCGTACTCAGGCGCGTTTCTCAATCAAATGCTCTATTTCAGAGCTGCTCTTCGGAGCAACCCTAGGATGATAAAATGTCTGGGAGCCAAACATATAATGCGCTCCCAGGCTTCATCCAAGCCCTCTTTATCGTGAATCGTGCTGTCCTCTTAATTCTTGTCCCATTCCTACTCGCGTCTCAAAGCGAAAGTAAGAAGATTTCTGATTTCGAACAATCCATCAAAGAGGCTTCTGACCTGCTTCGTGTAGGTGAATACCGCAAATCCCAAGCCGCATTCCGAGCACTCCTGGACAAAGCTCAACATAAACAAAACGACTACTACGTCGCGCGATCCCGTATCGGTCTTGCCGCATGCCAGATGATGATTCACAATTATCGGGACGCCGTTCAGAACGCCGAAGCAGCAATGCGGTATGGACTGAATACGAAACAGCCCGATATCGCGGTACGCGCCGCTCTCAATCTGTCGAGTGTGTATCGACGCTTGAAGGATTTCCCCGCGGCGGCCCAAACACTTAGGGATCTCAATCCACTGATTCCACAGATAACCGACGGTCAGGCCAAGATGCAGCTCTATATACACGCTGCGACAAGCTTCAGCCGGAGCGGGGATTGGGACAAAGCCGAGCCTTTCTTCTACGCGGGCATCGACACCGCCCTCAGTCAGGGCGAGATTCACACAGCCGCGTCCGGTTGGAATCAACTCGGTTACATGCGCCTGCAAAACAATGATCTCGCCAAGGCTGAAGTGGCGCTAACTGAAGCATTTCGGATCCGGCGTCTCGCAGGCAATCGCAATCTCACCTCTTCTTACGTGTTTCTGTGCATGCTTCGCATTGCGCAGGGAGATGCCTTTTCAGCGCTTAATCTCATCGAAAGCGCAATTCAACTTGCCACCGGCGCCGATGCCGCGGTTCCGGCCTACGTGCTCTATTACTGGCGTGCGAAGGCAAAAGCAGCTATGGGAGACGTACGGGCTTCGCTAGATGATTACGAAAAGTCCGCTGATCTGGCGACGTCCTGGCGTCAGGAAGTGCTTCCGACCGACGGCTTCCGAATCTCCGCCGAGGTCGGACTGGACATCGTTTACGACGACTATGTTGAGACCGGCATGCGGGCATGGGAGCTTTCCAAAGATCCGGCGATTGCGCGGCGCATGTTCGAGGTCTCTGAGGAACATAGATCGGCTTCGTTTCGCGAAATGGAACGCAAGGGTAAGGCCCTTCCGGCCGAATATTGGGAAGCGCTATCGCAATATCGATCCGTCCTGATATCTTCCTTTGCTTCACCGACCGACGCGGCGGTCGAGCGGGCACGGTTGCAACTGGCGCGCGTCGAGTCCGGCCTAGGTCTCAAGACAGACGGCGACAGCAACCTTCAGGTGTCAGGCATTCAGCGCCGCCTGACCGATGGAGAAGCGTTGATCAGCTTCCACACTGGAAACGAGAAGTCCTTTGTGTGGGCGATTACGCGAAATGGGTTCGTTTCGCAGATTGTCCCTGGGCGGCGGCGGCTGAATCCGTTGATTGCGCAGTTCCGGGAATCCATCGAGAAAAGCTCCCAGGTATCGAGTGCGGGCGCCGATTTATACTCGTTGCTCTTCG
>DASQLD010000550.1:0-6590 GCA_035630195.1 Bryobacteraceae bacterium | reverse complement strand
CTGCCGTCTTCGCGGGCGGGACCAGCGGATGGTACGAATAATATTCAGCTCCCCGCAAGCCGCTTTCTTCCGCAGTCCAGAATGCGAACAAGGTAGAACGCTTTGGTTTCTGGCGTAAAGCGCTGAAAACTCGCGCCGTCTCAAGCACTACAGCAACTCCAGTAGCGTTGTCGATCGCGCCGTTGTAGATCGAATCCCCATTCACAGGCAGAGCGATTCCTAGGTGATCCCAATGTGCGCTGAAAAGTACATATTCGTCGCGCAACTTCGGGTCGCTTCCCGGAATAACGCCGAGAACGTTACGGCTCTCGATTTTACGGATGTTCGACTTCAGGTTTCCGCGAAAGCTGACTCCGAGGGGAATCGGTTTGAAGTCCCGGGAGTCCGCCGCTCGGAGCAGACTCTCAACCGAGTGCCCCGATAAAGCTAGCAGTTTCTCGCCAGCATCCTGAGTTAACCATCCGGCGAAAGTGAGAGGCGAACTGCCCGCCTCAAGCAGCATCTGCGGATCTTCCTTGCTCCACGAGTTCCGCACTACTTCCCAGCCGTAGCCGGCGGTTGGAGTCGTATGGATAATGACGCAACCCAAAGCGCCTTGCCGAGCGGCTTCTTCGAACTTATATACCCAGCGTCCCGCGTATGTGAGCGTGCGGCCTTTGAATACTTGAGAATTTTCCGGCTGGGGCTCATTCGTGAAAAGCACCACGAGTTTGCCTTTGACGTCAACGCCTTTGTAGTCGTCCCACTCTTCCTGACGGCTGACGATGCCATGCCCAACGAAAATCGCCTCGGCCTGGAAGGTTGTCTCTGGCGCTTGGCTGTGAGTGGTCCCGACAAACTCGTCCTGCCACTTGAAGCTGACGCGCTTGCCGTCTTTAAGGACCTCGAATTTCGATACCGGCTGCGTCTGCACGCCAATCATCGGCACTTTTTGAAAGTAGGTCCCGTTTTCACCTGCCGGCTTGGCGCCGAGCGTCGCCAGTTGGGCTGCGATGTACTCCTCTGTGAGTTGTCCGCCGCGTGTCCCTACCCCACGTCCTTCCAGGAGATCGCTTGACAAGAATCGGACGTGCGCCTTAATTCGCTCCCCTGTGACCTGGGTATCCTGGCCATATAGAAGGGATACGCAAACCATACTCCCAATCCCGATAGACTTGTTCCAGATTCGCATGATATTCTAGGACCAGTACCACTGTTACATGAGCGCAGTAGCTGAAGCCATAAGTCCCCGTTCTTTGACGCACTTACGCGCTCTGGAAGCTGAAAGCATTCATATCTTCCGGGAAGTCGCGGCCGAGTTTGCGAAGCCGGTCATGCTGTACTCTATCGGCAAAGATTCCTCTGTGATGCTCCGACTGGCACAGAAGGCGTTTTTCCCGGGACCACTTCCATTTCCTCTTCTTCACATTGATACCAGTTTCAAGTTCCGCGAAATGATTGAGTTTCGCGACCGGTATCCTGCCACCCTTGGAGCGAACCTGCTGGTCTATCGCAACGAAGAAGCTCTGGCCGATGGCGCGAATCCTTACAAGCTCGGCACGCAAAAATGCTGCGGCTTTTTGAAGACTCGCGCATTGCTGGATGGTTTGACCAAGTACGGATTCGACGCGGCATTCGGCGGCGCTCGACGCGACGAGGAGAAATCGCGAGCGAAAGAACGAATTTACTCCTTCCGTGACGCTTATGGCCAATGGGACCCGAAGAACCAACGTCCGGAGCTTTGGAATATTTTCAATGCTCGCATCGATAAGGGCGAGACGATTCGCGTATTCCCCCTCTCGAACTGGACGGAACTCGACGTCTGGCAATACATCCATCTCGAAAATATCCCGATAGTGCCGTTGTATTTCGCGAAGGAGCGTCCGATGGTGGTTCGCGGCGAATCGCTACTGCCGGTCGAGCATGATCCTCCATTGCTGCTGGGAGAAAAGCCGCAGATGGTAATGTCGCGGATGCGTTCTCTCGGGTGCACGCCCTGCACGGGGGCGATTCGATCCAATGCCGACACGTTGCCCAAGATCATTGAAGAATTGTTCCTCATGCGCCGGTCCGAGCGCGAGAATCGCATCATCGATCACGATCAGGAAGGGTCGATGGAGATCAAGAAGCGCGAGGGCTACTTCTGATGGCTGCGGCGCCATCGGCAATTGACGAATTTCTTGAGCAGGAGCAGAATAAAGAGCTTCTGCGATTTACTACTGCGGGCTCCGTCGACGACGGCAAATCAACGCTCATCGGCCGTCTGCTCTACGACTCGAAAGGCGTCTACGAAGATCAGATTGCCTCCGTGAAAAAGGCGTCGGTGAATCGCTCGGCCGGCCCGATCGATTTCTCGCTCCTCACTGACGGTCTGAAAGCCGAGCGCGAGCAGGGAATCACAATCGACGTCGCGTATCGCTACTTCACGACACCGAAGCGTAAGTTCATCATTGCAGACACTCCCGGTCACGAGCAGTACACCCGCAACATGGCGACGGGCGCGTCGACGGCGCAGCTTGCCATTGTTCTTGTCGATGCGCGCAAGGGCGTTTTGCCGCAATCGCGCAGGCATGCTTTTATCGCCTCACTGCTCGCTATTCCGCAGGTTGTTGTCGCAGTGAACAAGATGGACCTCGTCGATTACAGCGAGGAAGTCTTCAACCGGATCTGCGGTGACTTTCGCGAGTTTGCCCGCGATCTACATCTCTCGAACGTATATTTCATCCCGATTAGCGCGCTCGAAGGGGACAACGTCGTCACGCAAAGCGCTCGCACTCCGTGGTATCACGGGGGCACGTTGTTGCATCTGCTCGAGACCGCTCCGATCGAGATGAACTATGGCGAAGACATGCGCTTCCCGGTTCAATACGTGGTCCGGCCGACGCTCGATTTTCGTGGATACGCCGGGCAAGTCGCATCCGGAACGATCCGGCAAGGCGATCGTGTGATGGTTCTTCCCTCCGGCCGCACGAGCAAGGTCAAGTCGATCGTAACGTTCGATGGTGACCTCGATGAGGCGAGTGTGCCACAGTCGGTGACCGTCTGTCTCGAGGACGAGATCGATATCAGCCGCGGCGACATGCTGGTTCGTCCGTCGCGGATGCCGCATGTGTCGCGACGGTTCGAAGCCACCATTGTCTGGATGGCCACGCAGGCGATGGAACTTGATCGCCCGTACCTGGTGAAGCACACATCGAAGCAGGTGCGCGCCAACATTACGCAGCTTCGCCATCGCGTCAACATTAATGACCTTTCGAAGATCGAAGCGAACAAGCTGGAGTTGAACGAGATCGGTGTCGTCTCGATTGAGACCCACCAACCCCTGTTCTTCGACGCCTACCGTAAGAATCGTGGGACCGGGGCGTTCATCATCATCGATCCCGTCTCGAATCTGACCGTTGCCGCCGGAATGATCTCCGAGCGCGTGGATAGGGAAGACCGCCGTACGTCGATGCTTTCGGGCGTCGAGTTCGAACGCAGTCGTCTCACAGCAGCCGAGCGGTGGGAGCGCGCCGGACACCAACCTGTCACCATTTGGCTAACCGCGCGCACCGAGGTCGCCTATTTGCTCGAGCGTGAGCTGTTCGATCGTGGCTGCATGGTGCACGTCCTCGCCGACGATGTCGAAAGCCATCTCTTGCCCGAATTGGCGAAGATGTCGAGCGCTGCCGGTCTGATTACGATCTGTACGATCTCTTCCGATTCCGAAGGCGAACGCGAGCGTGCCCGCGAACTTGTTGGGTTCGAGCAGTTCGTCGACATTGATCCGCAATCTCTCTCGTCGAAAGACGCGGACGCGAAGGATCAGATCACTCGCATTCTGGAAACGCGTGGGTTTGTTCGGCCTGATGGGCGTGGTTTGGGTGGCGACGGGATTTAGATTGTATGCGACAATACGAGAAGATTCGCTGTTTCTTCTCCTATGGACGTGCAGTCGAAGCTTCTAATACTCGCTGATGCGGCCAAGTACGACGCCTCTTGTTCCAGCAGTGGATCAAATCGGAAACGGCCTGACGGCGGGGTAGGCAATGGCGATGGCGTAGGCATTTGTCATAGCTACGCGCCGGATGGGCGCTGCATCTCCCTCCTCAAAATTCTTCTTACAAACTATTGCGTTTACGACTGCGCGTACTGCATCAATCGCGTCTCTAGCGATACTCCGCGCGCGCGATTTACGCCGCAGGAAGTTGTCAATCTGACGCTCGAGTTCTACAGGAGAAACTACATCGAAGGCTTGTTCTTGAGTTCTGGTGTGATTCAGAACGTCGACTACACCATGGAGGAATTGATCCAAGTTGCTCGCACGCTGCGAGTGGATCATGCCTTCGGCGGTTACATTCATCCCAAAGCCGTACCTGGCGCATCGCGCGAACTCTTGCTCGAAGCGGGGAAATGGGCGGATCGCCTCAGCGCGAACGTGGAACTTCCCACCCAGGCAGATCTGAACAAGCTAGCTCCGGCCAAGAGTCACGCCGAGATCGAAACCTCGATGAGTCAGATCCGAGACGGCATCCTGGAAGCCAAGGACGCCAAGCAGAACTACGCGTCGGGGCAGAGCACACAGATGGTTGTCGGCGCTACCGATGCAACTGACGCAGCCATCCTGGCGACTGCGTCGCACCTGTATTCGAGCTACAATCTTCGGCGAGTATATTACTCCGGATTCAGCCCGATTCCGTTCTCCGACGGACGTCTGCCGCCCGATCGCGCGCCACTCGTCCGCGAGCATCGCTTGTACCAAGCCGATTGGCTCGTCCGATTCTACGGATTCGATGCCGCAGAGCTGACCGAACCCGAGGAACCGAATCTCTCGCTGGAGCAGGATCCGAAATTGCAATGGGCCCTTCGCAACCGGCATCGGTTCCCTGTGGATGTGAATCGTGCTTCGAAAGAAGATCTACTTCGCGTACCGGGGCTCGGTGTGCAGAACGTAACGAAGCTACTAAAGATCCGAAGGTTTACAAGCTTGCGATGGAGCGATCTTGCGCGCTTGCGTGTTCCGCTGAATAAGACCAAACCGTTTCTTCTCACCGCTGACTTCGAGCCGACCGTGATGCAACTCGACCGCTTGAGTTTGCCCGGGCGGTTTCGTCAGATGAGCCTGTTCGATTCGACTGTTGCTGCTGTGACTGGAGAGTTGTGATCGTCGCCAAGTTTGACAGGACGTATGAAGGCTGGCGGAACGCGGCCCGCCGGCTCGTCAGCGCCGGCGCTCCTCCGGAAGACATCTTGTGGACTGCAGACCCTTCGTTGTTCGCCGCCGAAACTCTATCGGTCGGAACCCGAAATATCGCCGTGCCAAAGCCATTCGTCGCGTTGGCGGATTTGATCTCCTGTCACCGCGACGAGGCGAAGTGGTCGCTGCTGTACCGGGTGCTGTATCGAATTGTCCAAGGCGAGCGGCATCTGCTGGCGATAGAAAGCGACCCCGATGTCAACGTTCTCTACCGCATGCGGAAAGAAATCACGCATGATATGCATCGCATGAAAGCATTTGTTCGCTTTCGCAAGGTGGATGACCGCTATATCTCCTGGCATAAGCCCGACCATTTGATCGTCGAAAAGATGGCTCCTTGGTTCGCCGAACGCTTCGGGAACATGAAGTGGAGCATCCTTACCCCGGATCGAAGCGCCCACTGGGACCTACAGAAACTCACATTCGGTCCTGGCGCGCCCGCTACGGAGGCTCCTTCGGAGGACGCGCTTGAAGATCTCTGGCGCGCGTACTACGCGTCAACGTTCAATCCAAATCGCGTGAATGAGAAGGCGCTTCGAAATCACGTGCCGGCGCGCTACTGGGCTGCCATGCCGGAGACGGAAATGATCCGGGGTCTGATTGTGGACGCGAAGGCGCGCGGGCGCCAAATGTGCGAAGCGAAGCCAACTTCTGCAGCGGCCTTTGTTCCTCGGGAAGCTACGCTGCCAATCCTCCGTCAAGCGGTTCACGCCTGCCGCGGATGTGACCTCTATGAGTGCGCGACGCAGCCGGTTTTCGGCCAGGGACGCGAGGATGCGCAGATTGTTCTCGTCGGAGAGCAGCCAGGCGAGCAGGAGGATCTTTCGGGACTACCTTTTGTCGGCCCGGCAGGACAGTTACTCGATCGGGCGTTGGGCGACGCCGGACTAAATCGCGGCGATCTTTACCTGACAAATGCCGTCCGACATTTCCGTTTCGAGGAGCGTGGAAAGCGCCGCATCCACAAGACCGCGAGCCGCTCCCAAGTCGCGGCCTGCCAGCCGTGGCTCGAGGCCGAATTGGGTTTGATACGTCCAAAGCTGATCGTCTGTATGGGCGCCACTGCATTGCTATCCGTTTTGGGACGGGCGGTAAGAGTGTCGGATGTTAGAGGCCAAGCCCTACAGCACAGGTACGCGCGCGCCGTAACCGCGACGGTACATCCTTCATTCCTACTCCGTGTGCGCGAACGCCAGTCGGAGGAGTATAGCCGTTTTGTGGAAGACCTTCAGTTCGCCCGGCGACTGGTGGAAGCCTAGGTTACAGAACGGGCGCCGGAAAGAACACGCCGCCAAAGATCAGGTAGGCCAGCAGAAGCGTCCAGAGCAAGTTCACGGCCTGGCCGCCAAGAAACGCTAGAAATGGCCTGCCGCCT
>DASQLD010000549.1:0-24019 GCA_035630195.1 Bryobacteraceae bacterium | reverse complement strand
TTACATGTCATTTACGTCGGCCGTCACCTTGTCGAGATGAAGGATAAGATGACCTAAACGGATGCTCCATCGAACAGGTACGCTTCTCGTCAGCTTTGCTTTGGCCACAACGACAGCTTCGGGGCAATTCGCGCCCGGCTTTGTCGATCCTGAACCCATTCTGAAATCTGCTGAGAAGGCGATCGGCGCCGACAAACTCAAGTGCGTCACCATCTCTGGTGAAGGCTATGCGGGAATCGTGGGACAGCAGAGAGAATCCGCTTGGAACGTGGACTGGCCCCGCAGCGAGGCCCTAGCCAACTATACGCGTACCATGAATTGGGATGCCGAGCTGATGAAGGAGGAATTCGACCGGAAACCGGGAATGAATCCAGCATCGTGGAAGTACGGCTCCGGTTGGATGGGCGGAACAGCACTTCAACAGAATTCACATCAGACGTTCGTCGTGAAGGGGAAGAACGCCTGGCATTTCGATGGGCAAAACAGTCCGGTCGCTGCCTCGCCTGAAGATGCTGAGCGCTGGCGATTGGATCTGTGGATGAATCCGCATGGCTTTCTGAAGGCCGCAAGACTGCCGGGAGCCAATCCAAAGGCAGTATGGCGTTGGGAGTTGGGCGAGTCCGGACGAGACGGCAATACAACTAGACCTGAAAAAGTGACTGTCATCTCGATCACGATGCTCGGCAGGTACCGGGTGGACGCAACCATAAACAAAGAGAATTTGCTGCAACGCATCCACACCTGGGTGCCCGATCCCGTTCTCGGAGACATGAACTACGAACACGAGTTCGCGAACGAAACCTACATCGACATTGGCAACGGCATTCGCTATCCAACCGTGTGGCATCACCACGACGGCTGGGACGACAACTTCGGCGCGCTCAACATCACTGCCGGTCATAACGGATTCGGCGGTGTATTCAAGAACGTCAAGGCGAATGCCTGTCCAGCACCCGACGCGGTTCCCCCGTCTGTGCTTCGGGCCGCAGTTCCATCGCGCATCGAATCCCAGAAAATAGCTGAAGGAATCTATCTACTCGGCGGAGCATCCCACAACAGTGTCGCTGTTGAGTTCAAGGATTACATTGCGGTTGTAGAGGCGCCGATCGATGAGAAGCGCAGTCTGGCCGTCATCGAAGAAGTCGTAAAGCTCATTCCTAATAAACCGATCCGATTCCTTGTAAATACTCACCAACACTTCGACCATATCGGCGGTCTTCGATCTTACATGCACATCGGCGCGACGATTATCACGCATTGGAAGAATTTCAACTTTTACAACCGCGACGTGCTCAACTATGTGCCGCGGACTCTCCAACCGGATATGCTGTCGCTCTGGCCCCCGACGGAAGTTGCCGAAGGTTACCAGTATGAAACAGTACGCGAGAACTACACGCTAAGCGATGGAAACCGAACTATGCACATGTCCTACGTTCAACCGCTCAACCATGTTGAGGGAATGCTGATGGCTTATTTGCCGAAGGAAAAAATCGTCATAGAAGCAGACCTCTTTGACGGACCGCCGGCAAAATCTGTGATGGCCACAGCGGAAAACAAGGGCCTGTACACCCACATCCAAAGACTCGGATTGGACGTCGTTACGATCGTTCCTATCCATGGACAACCCATCGCATGGACTGACTTCCTTCGACTTATCTCCGCCCGATAAGCGGCGTCTCCGCTACGCTGGATGGGAAGGGATTCAATGCCCGTTCGTCAAGCTTTTCGATCGCTACTGAAGCAACCCGGCCTTCTCGTCGCAGTTATTCTGACCATAGGCATCGGCATCGCAGCCAACGTTACGGTCTTCAGCGTCATCCGTCACACGCTTCTAGGCTCTCTGGCATTCCGAGATTCCCACCGGCTAGTCCAGATCTGGCAAACAAACGCCGCCGTGGGCAATGTGCCCGTGCCATATCCTGATTTCCTTGACTGGCGTGACACCGCGAACGGATTCGATGGAATGGCGGCGTACACGTTTCAAGCAATGAACAAGGTCAGCCTCCTTGGTGAGGGTCATCCCGAACAGATCCAGGCAACGATGGCTTCGCACGATCTCTTCGCGCTGCTCGGCTCGTCTATGATCCTGGGCCGGAGTTTCTCCGCCACGGAGCAGGACCGCAAACAGCGCGTCATCGTACTAAACGAGGCTCTGTTGCGCCGAAAGTTCGCATCCGATCCCGGTATCATCGGCCACAGTATTCGATTGGGTGCGATGAGCTTCACAGTGGTTGGAGTCGTTGCTCAGCGGCAGGCGTTTCCTGTATGGGCGGATCTGTGGATGCCACTCTCATTGATTGAGTCGATGCTACAGCAGTCGCGACAATTCCGACCGCTCGAGATCGTTGCCCGCTTGAGGAGAGATCACGACACAAGTGCGGCACAGGCGCAAATGATAACCATCGCGAACCGCATAGCGTCGGACCATCCGGGGACCAACCGCGATACAAGCGCATCCGTCATATCTCTTCATGACCAAATGACGGCGCCGCTGCGGCCGGCCCTTCTCGCGGCGTGGCTCACTGTTTCCTTGGTGCTGATGGTGGCGTGTGCAAACGTGGCGCATCTCTTGTTGGTGCGGACGATCGCGCGGCGCCGAGAACTCGCAATCCGCTCCTCTCTGGGCGCGTCCAGCAAAAATCTATTCATGCTCCTTGCCAATGAGGGTCTCGTTCTAACCGGGTTGGGTGGCTTGTTTGCCGTTTTCGTCGCATGCCTACTTCTGTCTGCATTGCAAGCCTGGGCGGCCGGTAGCCTCGTTCGTACCGAACACCTTCCTATGGATTCAGTCGTCATCCTCTTCGCTGCCGGGGCGACCTTGCTCGCTGCGTTGATCGTGATTATACCCGCCTGGCTGTTGATCTCCAACACAGATATGAATGACGTTAGGAAGCAAGGGGACGCTCATGCCTACTCCCGCCGGAGTTGCTGCGGGTCCGCATTAATGGTCTCCGAAGTCGGTCTCTCATTCGCTGTGTTTGCAGGAGCTATCTTGCTGACGAGAAGTTTTGATGCGCTTCTGACGACAGATCCCGGTTTTGAAGGCAAGCAAGTTTTGGCGCTCGATATCGTTCTCCCCGGCGGCCCCGCGGGATGGGAGCGCGCTTTGAAGTCATTCGAGACTAAGCTCGCGCCGCCGATCCGAGCCTTGCCTTCCGTAGAAGCAGTCGCTACGACCAATATGTCTCCCATGAGCTTGGAACGCACAGAGTGGAGCCGTTACACGGTACGATTCGAACGCAAGGATTCCGGGCAGTCACCGGGATCCGCTCCGACCGCTCAAGTGCGATGGGTAAGTGAAGAGTACTTCCGCGCATTGAAGGTACCACTCAAACGAGGTCGGTTGCTGACCGCAGCCGATCGTGGACAGCCCAGGCGGCTCATTAATGAAACACTCGCGCGGCGCTACTTCGCTAACGAGAATCCGATTGCAAAAGAGCTCACGCTCAACATCGGCGCAGCACAGTCAAACATAGTAGAGATTGTCGGTGTTGTCGGCGACCTACGAGATTTGGGCGTTGATGCCGAACCTCAGCCTACACTGTACATGCTCGATACTTCGCCGCGGATGACGTTGCTTATCCGCTCCGCAGGAGATCCGCACAATGTGGTCCAAGCTGTCACCAGGATCATCCGCGAGGCCGAACCCGAGGCTCCCATCTCCCGCAGTCAAACAATCGATGCGATTGCCCAGTCTTCAATGTCCCGACAACGAGTCTCCATGGCGCTAATGGCTACGCTTGCAGTCCTCGCGGGAGCGCTATTAGTAGTCGGGATATACGGCGTGCTCTCTTTTGGCATCGGCCGGCGCACCCGCGAGTTTGGTATCCGAACAGCGATTGGCGCCCTACCGCGTGACGTGGTTCGCCTCGTCCTCATGGAGGGCCTGTACACCACAGGAGTCGGACTCGCCGTCGGAGTTTTGTTGTTTAGTGCAGTGTCGCGAATCTTCCGCGCACTGCTTTACAAAATCGTCCCAACAGACGTGATAACTCTCACGAGTGCTGCTGCAATGATCGTAGTCTTGTCACTTTTGGCGATGGCTGTACCCGCCCGCCGCGCGTCGATCACTGACCCAAATACCATTCTCAAACAAGGTTGATTAGCTCCGTCGAGCATGAACCGTGCAGCGTTTCGGCAGATCAGCGTTAAAGTCTCAGGCTATCGCCCGCGCCGCTCTATTGTCGACGTCGGCGTAGATTCATCCGGAGCCGCATATTGATGGAGGATAGGGAATGCCGAAACTGTCACGCCATGTGGAACGGTGCGCTTGGCAAGCAGCAACTTGAATAGATCGTCGGACAGCGGCCGTTTGACTCGACTACGCGGAAAATGATTCGCCCGACGTCGGTCATAAGGGTTGACTCGGGTCTTCGCGGCATCCAAGTACGTTCGAACCAGCTCAAAACCAGGTTCCGCTTCCCCAGCACTTGCCTCACCGTGTAAGCAAGCAATGTTTTCCCGGCCTCGCCGCAATCGTCCAAGTCTGACTGCTTGGCCAAGAGCACGCGCATTCTTCGCATCTCCGCTATCGCTCGAACGATTGCCGCGAGATCGGGATCAATGAATTGGCCGTGACGATCGGCGCCATGTTCCTGCTTGATTGAAGGAAAGCTGCCCCTAGTAATAACGATGCGCTTTTCACGGATTGCACGATCGCGATTGTCCGCATACCACTCCACGGAAGAACCGCTGTACAACAAAGTGCGATAAGAGGTAATCAGGGATGCTGGTCCCTTCGGCAGGAATATGGTTTCTGTATTCCTGTTCTGCCCCCGACGTCGAAAGCAGCGCGTATCCCAGATGAACAGGACTGATGTCATAGAGCAGCTCGCATCTGTGTTGAAGCTTCGCTCACCGCAGTAATGAAACCGAAACAATTCTGAAAAGAAATTCGCCCTTTTGTAACACACAATTCATGAAATTGATGTGGATGTAATTGTCTACTGAATTGTAGGCTTTGAACGTCTCCTCAGACCGAATCCAAAAGCTCGATTTACTACCCCAAAAGCATGGAGGATGATGCATGTTTCTTCGCGTTTTGTTACTGGCCGTGACCACCTTAGGTATAACCGCCCACGCGCAAACTAACGGACAATTTGTTGGAGCGGTAACCGATGCCACCGGCGCCGCTATTCCCGGCGCAACCGTCACCGCCATCAGCAAGCGTCAGGGAGACAAGCGGACCGTTACGACCAATGAACAAGGTACGTATGTTCTGCCGCAGCTGCTTCCGGGCGCGTATGAGATTCGTGCCACCTCAACAGGCTTCGACGATAACTCGCAAACAGTCGACCTGGGTGTGGGTCAGTCTCGAACCCACGACATCACGCTAAGCGTGACTGGACAGGCCACCGTCATTGAAGTAAGGGAAAATGCGGGCGCGGCGATCGACATCAGCTCAGCCCGGCTCGGATCGAACGTGACCGCGCGAGAAGTCGAAGAGTTGCCGCTGAACGGACGAACCTATTCTTTGCTTGCGCTTACGGCGCCCGGCGCCACCAACACCACTGATGGAGCATTCGACAAGATCCGCTTCAACGGGAAGGCGACGGAGCAAAATCAGTATCGGTATGACGGAATCGACGCCTCGGCCGTATTCGACGCCGCGCCAGGATGGCTCACAGTAAGCGGCTCGCAGTTTCGGCTGCAGAATAGCGTCGAGACAATTCAAGAGTTCCGCGTTGACTCAGGATTATACCCCGCCGAATATGGTACCGGCACGGGAGGCCAAATCAATCTCGTCTCAAAGTCCGGTGCCAACAGCTTTCATGGCGCTCTCTTTGAGTATGTCCGCAATGATGCGTTCGACGCTCGTAATTTCTTCGACTCAAGTGAAAAATCAAAGCTGAGGATGAATCAATTCGGAGCAAATCTCGGGGGGCCCATCATCAAGGACAAGTTATTCTTCTTCGGAAGCTTCGAAGCCTTAAGACAGCGCGCCGGTTTGAACGTAATCGAGACTGTGCCCAGTGCCGCCGCCCGTGCGCGCGCTGTTCCGGAGATTCAGCCGCTCCTGGCCGCATTCCCTCTAGGTATCCAATCAACACAAAACGCCGATATCGACCTCGCTCAGCGAAGCGCCGTTTCGAGGTTGGACGAAACATACTTCAACGGACGTCTTGACTGGAACGTCTCAGCCACACAGCGGTTGTATGTCCGGTATATGAAGGACATCGGTGATCTCGATGCCCCTGATAACACCGTGACGCCGCGTAGAATTCAAGCCACCAACAAACCCGATAACGCCGTCGTCGTTCTCAACTCTACGCTCGGCTCGCGGTCAGTCAACGAAGTCAAGTTTGGCCTGAACCGGGCTCCGACAAGCCTCGCCGTATCGGCTGGCGTTCCTGGGCTCGAAGGGATCGGGCTTAACATCAGCGGTAGCATCGTACAGCCGGGCGTGAATGGCGGCGCGCCGAGCGGCGTTGCATCCCCCGGCGGCGTCACACGCCAATCGAGCGCCGGAAACGGACGCGGCTCGAACTATCGCGGCAAAACCTATTCCTTCATCGATAACTTCAGCCTGGTCGCTGGAAATCATCAGATCAAAGCCGGTGGTGAAGTCCGCGTCATCCGTGTTCCTCTGAACCAATTGGGTGGCCTTACCTATTCGTATGCCAACCTCAACAACTTCCTTTCCAATACCGGCGCCGCTGTCGCCTATATTGGTGATCTTGGCGTTCATGTCGGCGAGCAGGAATTCTATATCGGCTACATCCAGGACGAGTGGCGTATTCGTCCCAACCTGACCATCAACTACGGTTTGCGATACGAATATTACTCTGCAAACCGCGAACGAAACGATCAAGCGCGACTCTTCGATGCCGGGACTGTATCCCTGCTCGAACCGAAGCAGAACGACTTCTACGCCGCCGATACAAAGGCGTTCGGACCCCGATTCGGAATGACATGGTCCCCAAGCCGGCTCAACGGTCGAACTGTCATTCGTATGGGTGGAGGCCTTTACTATGGTCCTGGGCAATATGAGGACTTAATTCAGCCGATTGAAAGTGACGTCAATCGCTTCACACTAGCGAATCAGAAGTATCCGGTAGATCTCAACGCGCTCACGTCTGGCGTGCTGCCGCCACAAACCCCGCGAGGCTACGACGTCAGGGGATATCGAGTACCGGAAAAGAATATCCAGTTCGGCGCTTCCATTCAGCAGATTCTGGCGCACGACGTTGTCGCGCAAATCGGATACACCGGAAGCTTAGGCCGGAATCTGTTTCAACGAAGCATCACGAATCTCATCACGGGAGTCAATCCGGCGACGGGAGCCGTGCAACGGCAGAACCCGGCCTTCGGGGAGATCGACTACAAGACGAGTGGCGGCCGTGACAGCTATAACGCTTTGCAACTTTCTCTGTCACGCCGGTTTAGTCAGGGTGTTGCCCTCGGAGCGCAGTATTCCTGGGCGCATAGTCTCGGAACCTCTCAAGGATCGAACGAAGCGACAACAGTGCAGAACCCTTTCTGCTTCGAATGTGAAAGAGGCGATGGACCAGCGGATATCCGTCACTACTTTTATGTCCATGGGATCTACGAATTGCCCTGGGGACGCGGCCGCAAATTCCTGAACACAGGCGCTCTTTCCAGCGTGTTCGGAGGATGGGAATTGGGTGGCGTTCTGAACATGCGTACGGGTCTTCCTGTGAATGTCTTTATCGTCCGTCCAGATGTTGTCAACGTGGACGGTAGCGGACGCGTGACGTCGGCATCCGGCACGCCCGCAGCAGGATCTCAGGCGGTTATCAATACGCCCGGTGGTGGCTCGACGAGAGCAACACGTCGACCAAGTCTGATTGCCGGGGTTGATCCTTACATCAGAGACGGAAACTCGATGCAATGGTTGAATCCGGCCGCGTTTACAACTCCTGCGCCAGGCGAATACGGAAACGTTGCTCGCAACGCTTTGCGAGGACCGAGCTTCCAGCAATTGGACGCGAACCTCACCAAGCGTTTCGCCTTCACCGAGCAGCAAAGTCTGCAGATCAGAGCAGACTTCTTCAATATACTGAACCAGACAAACTTCAGTGCTCCGCCGGCGACACTGCCTCAGGCTCTCCCGTCCCTTCAGCCTGGTCAGCCATTCTCGCCACAAACGGCGCCCGGCTTTGGTGTCATTACCTCCACCGTGGGTCGCACCGTGGGCTTGGGCACGTCCCGACAGATTCAACTCGGAGTACGCTACCAGTTCTGACAGAAAGATCCGTATCCCGTAATACAAAGAAAGGGAAGCATCGATGACTCGATGCTTCCCTTTCTTTGCTTAGAACTGAACTTGGTTTTAGTTAGGACTGCTCTTCCCCAGCTTCGCCTTCTTTGCCTTCCTTCAAGGCACGGAGGCGCTCTTCGCGGCGCTTTGCGCGATCGGCTGCTCGCTTTACCAGCTCAGAGCCTACGAGTTCGAGCATCACCTGCTCGGCTCCGTCTCCCTTGCGCCAGCCCAGTTTCACGATGCGCGTATAGCCACCGTTGCGCTGACCGAAACGCGCACCCAACTTATCGAACAGCTTCTTCACCGCATCCTGCGTGCGCAGGAAGGCGGCAGCCTGACGTCGGGTATGCAGCGTGTCGCGCTTGGCAAGCGTGATCATCTTGTCGACGATCGGCTTCGCGGCCTTTGCTTTCGCTGTCGTGGTAACAATACGCTCCTGCTCGATGACGCTGGTCACCAAGTTGCGGAGCAGCCCGACTCGCTGATCCGTATCGCGCTTAAGTTTGAATCCGGCTCTACGGTGTCTCATTCGTTCCCATCTCCCAAGGCTTCGAGATCAGCAGCGCTCAAACCCGAACCGGGAGGCGGCATAACCAAGCGGCCCTGCGCATCGATCTTCATTCCAAATCCTAAGCCCAGGTTGCCCAGGATTTCCTTAATTTCGTTGAGCGACTTGCGGCCAAAGTTCTTGGTCCGAAGCATTTCGGCTTCGGTCTTCTGAACCAGATCGCCAATCGACTGGATGTTTGCGTTCTTCAGGCAGTTGTACGAGCGGACCGAGAGTTCGAGTTCTTCGACCGAGCGGTTGAGAACTTCGTTCATCTGGCCAGTTCCGCGTTCTGCCGGCTCTTCGATGGACTCCGGCAGCTCCTCGAAGTTGATAAAGATCGACATGTGATCCTTCAACAGCTTCGCGGCCTGACCGATTGAATCCTGCGGTGAAATCGCGCCGTTCGTCCAAACTTCGATGGTCAGCTTGTCGTAGTCGGTCATCTGCCCAAGGCGGGCAGCCTCGACAGTGTAGTTGACCTTCCGGACAGGCGAGTGGATCGAATCGATCGGAATGTATCCGAGCGGCAGATCTTCGTCGAAGTTACGGTCCGCGCTAACGTAGCCGCGTCCGGACTTCAATCGCATTTCGATATTGAGCTTGCCACCTTCGCCCAGGGTTGCGATGTGCATGTTGCGATCGAGCACTTCGACATCCTGGTCGGTTTCGATCTGACCGGAAAGTACCTCGCCCGGCTGCTCCACGCGGAGACGCACCGTTCGAGAGCCCTCGCCCATCATTTTGAATGGAACCTGCTTCAAGTTGAGGATGATATCGGTCGCATCCTCGGCGACGCCCGGAATCGGGCTGAACTCGTGCGCAACGCCTTCGATCCGCACCGCGGTGATTGCTGCGCCTTCGATCGAGCTCAACAGTACGCGGCGTAGGCCGTTGCCGATCGTGGAACCGAATCCACGCTCGAACGGCTGGGCTGTGAACTGGCCGAAACGCTCGGTAAGCGTTTCGGTGTTGGCCACGAGTCTCTTTGGTTTCTGAAATCCTTTGAACATGAAATCTCTCCTCGCGTTCGGTACCTCGAACTACCGGTTGTTACTACTTTGAGTAGAGTTCGACGATGAGCTGTTCATTGATCTGAATCTGAACTAACTCTTCGCGCTTGGGTTGAGCAAGCACTCGTGCTCGCAGGTTCTCTTTATCCACTTCCAACCAGTTGGGCGTCGGCGCATGGGCCGTCGTGTCGCGCGCGCCGAGGATCGCCGGATTCTCGCGGCTCTTCTCTCGCGCTTCCACTACGTCATTTGGCCTCACCTGGAAAGATGGGATGTTAACTTTGCGGCCGTTGACCTGAAAGTGGCCGTGACGAACCATTTGTCGGGCCTGTGCGCGGCTGGTACCGAGACCCATACGGTATACAACGTTGTCGAGCCGCTTCTCAAGCATGCCGAGCAGATTCTCACCGGTGATTCCGGTCATCTGGCTGGCTTTTTCGAACAGGTTCCGGAACTGCCCTTCGAGCAGCCGGTAATAACGGCGAGTCTTCTGCTTTTCACGAAGCTGAAGACCATAGCCGACAATCTTGGGCTTGCGATCCTTGCCGTGCTGGCCGGGAACGAAATTGCGGCGCTCAATCGCGCACTTTTCTGTGTGACACCGCTCCCCCTTCAGGAAGAGCTTCATTCCCTCTCGCCGACAGAGCCGGCAGACGGGACCACTATAACGAGCCATAAATAGATCTCCTTAAAAACATCCGCTCCTCACTTACATTGGCAGCGGGTTGAAAATGCAGTTTACGGCCGGAGCGGCCTTCGTCCTGCATCGACTTCTGAACACACCAAGGCCCGGTTGTCTCCAACCGGGCGAGAAACTGAGCAATCAGACGCGGCGGCGCTTGGGCGGCCGGCATCCGTTGTGCGGGATCGGAGTTACATCGCGAATGGCGCGAACTTCAATACCGACTGTCGACAATGCGCGAACTGCAGATTCGCGACCGGAGCCGGGACCGGCGACCTTCACTTCCACTGACCGCATCCCCGCATCCTTGGCTTTATTGGCCGCAGTGAGGGAAGCCTGCTGAGCTGCGAACGGAGTACCCTTTCGCGAGCCACGGAAGCCGAGCGAACCCGAACTCGACCACGAGATCACATTCCCGATCGGGTCCGTGAACGTAATGATCGTGTTGTTGAAGGTTGCCTGCACATGCATAACGCCGACAGGAATGTGCTTCTTTTCTTTCTTTTTGAAAGCTTTCTTTTTGGAACTCTTTGCAGGTGCTTTGGCCATTATTATTCTTACGTGCCTACTTCACGCCGGCTTTCTTTTTGTTGGCTACTGTACCGCGACGCGGGCCCTTACGGGTGCGAGCGTTCGTGTGGGTGCGCTGGCCCCGGACCGGCAGGCCGCGACGATGACGCAATCCGCGATACGAACCCATTTCGATGAGCCGTTTGACGTTCATCGAGATCTCTTTGCGGAGATCGCCTTCGACAGCGCCCTCGTTCTCGAGCAGGGTACGGATATTATTGACTTCTTCTTCGCTCAGATCCTGAATCTTCCGGTTCGGATCCACATTGACCCGGTGAAGGATCGATCGCGCTCGGGTGCGCCCGATGCCGTAGATATACGTGAGCCCAATTTCCGACCGCTTTCTCGGCGGCAGATCAACGCCTGCAATACGCGCCATATTCCCTATACTCCTCGATCTTCGCTTTAGCGCCTATCCCTGACGCTGCTTGTGCTTAGGATTTACGCAGATTACACGCACGACGCCCTCGCGGTGGATGACCTTGCACTTGTCGCACATTTTCTTGACGGATGCCCGTACTTTCATTTTTCGCCTATTCCTTCGTTAACAATTTAACGATTCGTCCACGGGTCCGGTCATACGGTGAAAGTTCCACTTCCACGCGATCCCCAAGCCGCAGCCTTATAAAGTTTGTTTCCACAGGGCCAGCCGCATGGGCTGTGACTTCCTGCTCGCTCTCCAGCTTGAGCCGATAAGTCGCGGAAGGCAAAAGTTCTACTATTGTAGCAGCAACTGCCATTCCATTTCCACTCGACCAACCTGCCTACGGCCGCGTTAACACCCACGGCCCGTTATTCGTCACGGCTACACAATGCTCGAAGTGCGCCGAATAGGACCCGTCAACAGTAACGGCAGTCCACTTATCTGCTAACACCTTCGATTCCGGCTTGCCCGCATTCACCATCGGCTCGATCGCCAAGACCATGCCTTCTTTCAACCGGGGATTTTCATTCTTCCGGTCGATGTAGTTCGGAACCTGGGGTTCCTCGTGAAGCGAAGTCCCGATCCCGTGCCCCACGAACTCCCGAACGATCGAAAACCCATTCGAGACGACGTGCTGCTCGACGGTGCCGCAGATATCGAACAGGCGATTCCCTGCCCGGACCTTGTCTATCGCCATTTCGAGCGATTCCTGCGTGACCTTCAGCAGACGTTTGGCGCTGTCGTTAATCTCGCCGACCGGAACCGTAATGGCCGAGTCGCCGAAGTAGCCATTCAACTCAACACCCGTATCGAGCGAGACGATATCGCCAGCCTTGAGCGTCCGCTTAGCGGATGGCATCCCGTGAACAATCTCGCTATTCACGGAGACACACAGAACAAAGGGATACTTCGTTCCTGCAGACTGGGTATAGTAACCCTTGAATGCCGGCCTGGCGCCCGCATCCCGAATCATCCGCTCGGCTTCTACTTCGAGATCAAGGGTCGAGACACCCACCTCGACCATGCCAGCCAGTTTGTTCAAAACCTCATGAACAAGCAGCCCGCTCCTTCGCATTTTGTCTAGTTCTGCGGAACTCTTTCGAACGATCATCCTTACATCCCGCTTCGACGGCCACGAATCCGGCCAGCGCGCGGGGTAAAGCCTTCGTAGTGCCGCATGATCAACTGCGCTTCAATCTGATTGACCGTATCCATGGCAACGCCGACGACGATCAGCAGCGAAGTACCGCCAAAGTAAAAGTTCACACCCAGACCGTCGAGCAACCAGCGGGGGAAGTACGTATCAATCCAGTTGCCGATCAGCGGCAACCTCTGCAGCTTGATACCCGAGATCATGATCGTCGGGATCAACGACAGAAGCGCGAGATACAAACCGCCGACCACGGTAATCCGGGTCAAAATCTTGTTCATGTACTCGGCTGTATTCTTACCCGGCCGAATACCAGGGATGAAGCCGCCGTACTTACGCATGTTGTCTGCCGCTTCGTTCGGGTTGAAGATGATCGATACGTAGAAGAAGCAGAAGAAGATAATTAACGCCGTAAAGAGCACGAAGTACAGCGGCGAGTTGCCGCTGATCGCATCGAGCATGCCGGTCAAGTAAGGACTGTTCCGGACAAAAGCCACTTGGTTCAATGTCTGCGGAAACGCGAGGAATGAGCTCGCGAAGATCACCGGAATCACACCGCCCGCATTGACCTTCAACGGCAAGTGAGTCGACTGGCCGCCCATCATCCGCCGTCCGACGACGCGCTTTGCGTATTGAACGGGGATGCGTCGCTCACCTCGCTCGACGAGGATGATAAAGGCC
This sequence comes from Bryobacteraceae bacterium, assembly GCA_035630195.1. Taxonomy (GTDB): domain Bacteria; phylum Acidobacteriota; class Terriglobia; order Bryobacterales; family Bryobacteraceae; genus DASQDN01. Next base: position 10,728 of record DASQLD010000549.1, on the reverse strand, counting down.
ACTACCGCGACCATCATCAGCAGGATGATGATCAACTGCAGCAGATGCCATTGGCGCGTGAGAAAGACGTTGTTGTAAATCTGTTGGATCGCCGAAGGAAGACCGACCACGATACCCGCAAAGATGATCAGCGACATTCCGTTGCCGATACCACGCTCGGTAATCTGCTCACCCAGCCACATAATGAAGGCGGTGCCTGTCGTCAGACTCAGCATCGTCATCAGAATGAATCCGACACCGGGGTTCAGGACGAAGTTGCCGTCCGAGGACTGCAACATGGTCGCGATTCCCATCGACTGCATCAGAGCAAGACCAACGGTGAGATAGCGGGTCCACTGCGTAATCTTGCGGCGGCCAAGCTCGCCTTCCTTCTGCAACTTCTCGAGTGTCGGAACGACAACCGTCAGCAACTGCAGAATGATCGACGCCGTAATGTAGGGCATGATGCCCAGAGCGAAGATCGTGAGGCGCCGGAACGTTCCGCCAGAGAACAGGTCGATGAAGCCTAGGAAAGAGCCCGCGTTTGCCTTGACGAACTCTTCGAACCGAAGAGCGTCCACCCCGGGTGTCGGGATGTGACCCCCCAAGCGGTAGATCGCCAGCATCGCGAGAGTAAACAGAATACGGTTCCGGAGATCCGGAACCCGGAAGACATTGGCGATGGCTTCGAAGAACTTGTTCATGAAGGTACTATGCTTCCTGCGATTCGCCGACGAGTACTGCCTTTCCGCCGGCTGCCTCAATCTTCTGGCGGGCTGCGCCTGAGAAGTTGTGGGCGGTTACTGTCAGGGCCCGGGTTAATTCGCCCGTACCCAGTACTTTCAATCCTGCCTTCAATTTCTTGACGGCGCCAAGCTGCTTCAGCGTTTCGAAGTCGAACGTATCGCCTTCAAGCTCATTCAGCCGGTCGAGATTGATGACAACGTACTCTTTGCGGAAAATGTTGGTAAAGCCGCGCTTCGGAAGACGGCGGTGCATCGGCATCTGGCCGCCTTCAAAGCCGCGCATCTTCGAATAACCCGAGACCGATCGAGCGCCCTTGTGTCCGCGACCCGACGTCTTGCCGCGGCGGCTGCCCATACCACGACCGATGCGTTTTTGCGGCCGATTTTGCCCTTCAGGGGCCCTGAGATCACTTAAATTCATTGCTCGTACCCTTTGCGGCCTTGGCCTAATCGACGATTGCCAGCAGATGCGGCACCTTTGCTACCATCCCGCGAAACGAAGGCGTATCCGGCCGCTCGACAACTCGATTGATCTTTCTCAAACCGAGGCTGCGCACGATCACCTTGTGTTTCTCAGGCGTGCAAATAGGGCTCTTGATTAGTTTGATCTTTATCGTACCAGCCATGTTTACGAACCTGCCTTGCTAAAGAACTTCTCGACGCCGACGCCCCGAACCTCCCCAACCGTATTCTGGTCGCGGAGCTGTTCAAGCGCGTTGATTGTCGCTTTGACCACGTTGTGAGGATTGCGGGATCCGATCGATTTCGTCAGCACATTCGGAATACCGACAGCCTGAATAACGGCGCGAACCGGGCCACCTGCGATCACGCCCTTACCCGCAGGCGCAGGCTTCAGGAGCACCTGACCGGAACCGAACCGGCCGAGGACCTGATGCTTGATCGTGGTCTCGAGCAGGTTGATCTTCTTCAGATTCTTCTTCGCCGACTCGATGCCCTTCTTGATGGCAGCCGGAACTTCTTTCGCCTTACCGGTGCCATAGCCGACCACTTTCGCGTTTGGGTCACCTACGACAACCAGAGCCGAGAAGCTCATGTTCTTACCGCCCTTAACAACCTTGGTGACTCGGTTGATCGAGACCACTTGCTCTTTCAGGTTGAACTGGGACGGATCAATTCTTTTGACTACGGTAGCGGGCATCGTTAGAACTCCAGTCCTGCTTCACGCGCGGCATCGGCAAGCGCTTTGACACGCCCGTGGTAGAGGTAGCCGCCGCGATCAAAGACCACCTTCGTTACACCCTTTTCCTTCGCCCGCTCGGCGACAAGCTTGCCTACTTCCTTTGCGCCGGAGATGTTGCCCCCATTCACGGAAGCATTCTTGTCATTGGATGAGGCCGCGACGATCGTATGACCGGAACGGTCATCGATCACCTGCGCATAAATATGCGAAGTCGAACGGTAGACGGCAAGACGGGGACGCTCTTCCGTACCGGCAACACGGCGGCGAATCCGTCTGTGAACGCGAAGGCGGGTTGAATTCTTATCTGCTCTCGGCATCGATTACTTACCTCCCGATCCGGTCTTGCCGACCTTCTTGCGCAACACTTCATTGGTGAACCGTACACCTTTGTTCTTGTAAGGATCTGGCGGACGCAGCGCACGCATGTTCGCCGCAGTCTGTCCAAGCAGCTGGCGATCATGACTCGTCAACACGATATGAGTCTGCTTGTCAACGGTCATGTCGACGCCGTTCGGCAGCAGAAACTCGATGCTGTGGGAGTAGCCGAGGGTGAATACGGCGACTCGCCCTTTGAGATCGACACGATAGCCGATACCGACGATGTCAAGCTCGCGCTTCCACATCGTGCTCACGCCGGTCACTGCATTGGCGGTAAGCGCACGTGTCAGCCCATGGACCGCGGCGTAAGAATCGTTCTCACGAACGATCGTGAGTGTGCCGTTATTCTGTTCGATACGAATGCCCGCTGGAATCGGAACCGTCAACTTACCCTTCGGTCCTTCTACCTGCAGCTGATCGCCGACGTTGATCTTCACACCGGACGGCAGCGGAATGGGCTTTTTACCTACTCGAGACATGGTTTTATACCTTCGAGAATCCTTCTACCAAACCTGACAAAGCAACTCGCCGCCGACGCCTTCTTTGCGGGCGTCGCGACCGGTCATTACACCGCGCGGAGTCGTCAGAATGTTTACACCCAAGCCGCCGAGCACGCGCGGGATGTCGGTGCTCCCGACATAAACGCGACAGCCCGGACGCGATACGCGCTGGATATTGGCGATCGCGGGCTCATTACCCGGTGTGTACTTGAGATACAGACGAATTGATTTCTGCGTGCCGTCTTCGGCTAGCTTGAAGTTGATGATGTAACCCTCTTCTTTGAGGATTCGCGCAATTTCCATCTTCAGCTTGGACGCAGGGACGTCGACCTTCTGGTGCTTGGCGCTCAGGGCGTTTCGCACCCGGGTCAGCATGTCGGCGATGGGATCAGATGATGTCATGCTACTGTTCTTCCCCTAAAAATTACTTCCCTCGTATCCAACCTGTTACCAGCTCGACTTCGTCACACCGGGGATTTCCCCGGCGAGCGCAAGCTTGCGGAAACAGATGCGGCAAAGCGTGAACTTGCGGATGTAGCCTCGCGGCCGTCCGCACTGCTTGCAGCGATTGCGATGACGAACGCCGAGCTTCGGCGTCTTGTTCTTTTTGGCTTCTGCCAGTTTTTCATCTCGCGCGATTTTCGCGGTAGTTGCCATTCGCCCTTGTCCTTATCTCGCCTGGTTACTGCCACCGGAGAACGGCATGCCCATGTTCTTGAGCAGCGCCAGACCCTCGGCATCGGAGTTGGCCGACGTCGTGATGTTGATATTCATACCCCGAGCTTTGTCAACCTTGTTGTAGTCGATCTCAGGAAAGATCAACTGGTCTTTGATGCCCAGTGTGTAGTTGCCGCGGCCGTCGAACGATTTCGGCGATACACCCCGAAAGTCGCGGACGCGAGGCAGAGCGACCGTCACGAGACGATCGAGAAATTCGTACATGCGATCGCCGCGCAGAGTCACAGCGACTCCGATCGGCATCCCTTCGCGGAGTTTGAATGCCGCGATGGACTTCTTCGCCTTTGTGATGATCGGCTTTTGGCCGGCGATCGCGGTCAGTTCGGCGACCGCGCCGTCGATCACTTTAGAGTTCGAAGTTGCTTCGCCCATGCCGAGGTTGATGGAGATCTTCTCCAGCTTCGGCACGGCCATGATGTTCTTGTAGCTGAATTCCTTCACGAGCGCCGGAACTACCGTCGACGTGTAATGCTCTCTCAGTCTTGCCTTGGTCGCCATGGGTTTACTTCAGCGCCTCGCCTGTCTTGCGCGCAACACGAGTTCGCCGCGTCACGCCGCCTTCGGTTTCAACCTTGTATCCAATACGTGTGGGAACGCCGCCAGGAGTCAGCACCATCACGTTTGAGGCGTGAATCGAGCTTTCCTTCTCGGCGATGCCGCCCTTGATCTGCTTGGCGGGATTCGGACGGGTGTGCCGCTTGATCATCTGCACACCTTCCACCAGAATGCGGCCCGTATCCTTGTTGATCTCGAGTACGCGTCCGGTTTTGCCCTTGTCCTTACCAGCGATCACCTTTACGGTGTCGTTCTTCTTGATCCGGATGCGAACCGGCTCGGCCGGCGCCTTCTTCTTACGTACTGCCATGCTAGATAACCTCCGGAGCCAGCGATACGATCTTCATGAATCGCTTGTCGCGCAACTCGCGCGCTACCGGGCCGAACACGCGGGTGCCGACAGGCTCCCCCAGATCGTTTACCAGCACGGCCGCATTGTTATCGAACCGGATGTAAGTGCCATCCTTGCGGCGGGTTTCTTTCCGCATCCGCACGATGACGCACTTCACTACTTTTCCTTTTTTCACGTTGGAGTCCGGAGCGGCCTCCTTCACTGATGCCGTGACAATGTCACCGAGACCCGCGCGGAGCCCTTTGTCGCCGCCCCGCGGCAAAATGGCCTGGAGTCTGCGGGCGCCGCTGTTATCAGCGACATCCAGTATTGTCCGCATTCCGATCATGACGTAATCCCCTTAATCCTTGAGTCCGTTTCAGTCCCGGTTCGTTATTTCTTGGACTTCTTGCCTGCCGCGCCCGTGCTCGCTTCCGCGGCGGGGTCGACCTGGTCAGGCTCAACGCCAACCTGCACTGCGCGGCGCACAATGTCGCCAAGCGCCCAGCGCTTCAATTTGCTGAGTGGCCGGTGCTCGATGATGCGCACCGTGTCCCCGGTTTTTGCTGTCGATTCTTCGTCGTGAGCGTAGAACTTCTTGCGCTTGGTGACGATGCGCTTGTACACCGGGTGGGGTACTCTGCGGCTGACTTCGACGACAATCGTCTTTTCCATTTTGGTCGATACAACGGTACCGACCTTTTCGTTCTTGTGACCGATAGGCTCTTGCTGTTCTGCCATGGCTTACTTGCCCTTTTTCTTTCCGCTTGACTTCTTTGCAGCCTTGGCAGCCTGTTCGGCAGCCTGCGCCTTCGCCGGATCGAGTTCCCGCTCACGCAGGACACCCAACATCCGAGCCCGGTCCTTGCGGAGCTCACGATAGCGCTTTACACCATCGGCCTGCCCCATACCAATCTGAAACCGCAGCCGGAAGAGCTGTTCCTGGGTCTCAGTTGCCTGCCCGGCAAGCTCCGCCGTATCTATTTCGCGAAATTTGTTCGGCTTCATGAACTACATTCCCTCGAATTCGCGCTGTACCAGCTTCGTTGGAATACCAATCTTCATGGATGCGAGGCGCATGGCTTCCGTCGCGACGTCCAGCGGCACGCCTTCCATCTCGAACAGAATCTTGCCCGGACGGATGACTGCAACCCATTCTTCCGGCGCGCCCTTACCTTTACCCATACGAGTTTCAGCGGGCTTCTTCGTGATCGGCTTATCGGGGAACATCCGGATCCAGACCTTGCCACCGCGCTTGATGAAACGAGTCATCGCGATACGCGCTGCTTCAATCTGCCGAGATGTAATCCAGCCGCACTCCAATGCCTTCAATCCGTACTCACCGAAAGCAAGCGACGATCCGCGCCAGGCTTTGCCCGTCATGCGGCCGCGTTGCTGTTTCCGGAATTTGACCTTCTTCGGCATCAACATGGCGTTTGATCTCCTATTACTGCAATTACTCGCTGCCCTTTTCGCCTTCGGGCTTGGTTTCCGGCGCAGTCGTTTCCGGCTTAACGGCTTCCGGTTTAAAGGAAGCTTGCGGGTTGGCTAACGGCGGCAGAATCGGGGCGCCGGCAGACGGCGCTTCGGTCGGCGGCGGCTGCTGCTGCTGCGGAGGACGTCCGGCCCCAAAACCGCTGCGTTCTCCACCTGCGTAACCACCACCTGAAGAACCACCACGATCACCAAATCCACCGGGACGAGGACCGCGGTCCCCAAAGCCGCCGGGACGAGGACCACGGCGATCTCCCCGATCATTGCGGTCTCCGCGATCTCCACCGGGACCACGGCGATCGGCGCGCGGACGGCGGGGTTCGGGATCTCCACCAAGCACTTGCCGGCGGGCCTGATCGCCCAAAATCTCACCCTTGTAAATCCAGGTCTTAATGCCGATGATCCCGTAGGTTGTATGCGCCTCGGCAAACCCGTAATCGATATCGGCGCGGAGAGTGTGCAGCGGCAACTGACCCTGCAGATACCACTCCGACCGTGCGATTTCAGCGCCGTTCAGACGACCGGATACGCGGACCTTAATTCCTTTGCAACCAAAACGCAGCGCGCTATCGACTGCCTTGCGCATCGCGCGCCGGAACGCAACGCGCTTCTCAAGCTGCAAAGCGATCGACTCGGCCACGAGCTGCGCATCGAGCTCGGGCTTGTGAACTTCCTGAATGTCGATGAAAACTTCGCGCTTGGTCTTCTTCGCCAGATCCTGCTTGAGCTTTTCGATTTCCGCGCCCTTGCGACCGATGACAATACCAGGTCGCGAAGTGCGAATCGTAATCCGCAGCTTGTTGCCGGGACGATCGACTTCGATCGAACTGACACCCGCGCTCTTCAGCCGCGAAGCGAGACCGGCCTTCAGCTCGATGTCTTCCATCAGGAGCTTGGCGTAGTCCTGCTTGGCGAACCAACGCGAGCGCCACGTCTTTGTGACACCCAGTCGAAATCCGTACGGATGAACTTTCTGACCCATCAGTTAACCCTTCTCGCTGACTGCCACAACAATGTGGGAAATACGACGTTGATACCGGTATGCGCGGCCCATCGGAGCCGGCCGGATTCGCTTCATCCGAGGACCCTCGTTCACGTAAGCTTCGCTGACAAACAAACGATCGACATCGATGTCGTTGTTCTTGTTCTCGGCATTGGCAATCGCCGAGCGCAGAACTTTCTCGACCATGGGAGCGATCTTCTTGTTGGTCGAGCGCAGAATCGTGATCGCCTTGCCTGCCTGCTGTCCGCGAATCAGATCGATCACCAGACGCGCCTTTTGGGCGGAGATACGGACGTAGCGAGCTTCGGCCCTGGCTGCTTGTTCGGCTAAATTAGCGACCTTGGGCATTTACTTCTTAGCCTCCGTCTTGGCGGCATGCCCCTTGAACGTACGCGTCGGCGAGAACTCGCCAAACTTATGGCCGACCATGTTCTCGGTCACGTACACGGGAATGAACTTTCTGCCGTTGTGCACAGCGATCGTATGGCCGATGAACTCCGGCACAATTGTCGAACGCCGTGACCAGGTGCGGATCACTTTCTTCTCGTTCTTCTCGTTCATGCCGACGATCTTGACCTTCAGATGGTCGTCGACGAACGGTCCCTTCCATAAAGAGCGGCCCATATCTACCTCTTCTTCGACTTCCGCGTCACGATGAATTTGTCGGTCCGCTTGTTATTACGAGTCTTGAAGCCACGCGTCGGCTGGCCCCACGGAGTAACAGGATGACGGCCACCGGAGGTTTTACCCTCGCCACCACCGTGCGGGTGATCGACCGGGTTCATCGTTACCCCACGATTGTGCGGTCGCTTGCCCATCCAGCGGGTGCGGCCGGCCTTGCCGTGCGAAACATTCTCGTGTTCTACGTTGCCAACCTGCCCGACCGTCGCCATGCACTCGACACGTACCCGGCGGATTTCGCCGGAGGGCATCTTAAGTAGGGCATACTCGGCTTCGCGCGAGACAAGCTGAGCCTGCGCGCCGGCAGAGCGGGCCATCTGGCCGCCCTTTCCGGGCTTCAACTCTACGTTGTGAACCACAGTGCCGGGAGGAATGTTTCGGAGCGGCAGCGCATTGCCGATCAGAATGTCGGCTTCGGGTCCCGAAGAGACCATGCGGCCAACTTCCAGACCAACCGGAGCCAGGATGTAGCGCTTTTCGCCATCGGCATAATGCAACAGAGCGAGGCGAGCGGAGCGATTCGGATCGTACTCGATCGCCGCAACTTTGGCCGGAACTCCCGATTTGTCCCGCTTGAAATCAACTTCGCGATAGGCCTGCTTATGACCGCCGCCGATAAAGCGGCTGGTCGTGCGACCACCGCTGTTACGGCCGCCGGACTTGCGCTTGCCGGCGACTAGCGATTTTTCGGGTGTCTGCTTGGTGATGTCCTCGCGCGACACGCTCGTCGTGAAACGGCGGGTCGGGGTCGTCGGACGATATATCTTGATCGCCATTTGCCTTAGATCTCCGTGTACTCCGGCATCTTCTCGCCCGCCACGAGGCGGACATAGGCTTTCTTCCAATCCGAGCGATACCCGGAGAATTTGCCGCGACGGCGCAGCTTGCCAAGATTGTTGATCGTTTTCACGTCGGCAACCTTAACGCCGAAAACCTTCTGAACCGCAGCTTTGATCTGCGTCTTGTTCGCATCCGGGGCGACTTCAAAGCACAGAGTGCTTGCTTCGTCCTTCCGGATGACTGCCTTTTCCGTCACGATCGGACGGCGAATTACATCGTAAACGTTCATACGGCTAACGCCTCCGAGAGCTTCCGCGCTGCCGCTTCCGACAGCAGAACCTGCTTGTGCGCCAACAGATCGTAGACAGTGACTTCCCGCGAAGGAACCAGCTTGACGCCCTCGAGGTTACGAGAAGCGAGCGCGAGATTCCGCTCGGCTCCGGTTAACTCGGCAGCCTCATGGGCATGGGGAAGCACTTCGACTAACAAGACCTTGCTCGCGGCTTCGAGCGTCTTGAGGCCTTGCGCCAGCGACTTCGTCTTGTGATCGCCGGTATCGAAGGTCTGCACGATCTTCAGTTCACCGTCGCGGAGCTTGGCGGAGAGAGCCGAGCGCAGCGCTCCCAACGCCATTTTCCGCGGCAGATGATACGCGTAGGACCGCGGAACCGGTCCATGGACCGTGCCCCCGTGCCGCCACAGTGGCGAGCGAACCGAACCCATACGGGCGCGGCCGGTGCCTTTTTGCTTCCACAGCTTCTTACCCGAACCTGAAACTTCATGACGGGTCTTTGTTTTGGCCGTTCCAGAACGACGGCTTGCCCGGTAGTGGCGCACGGCCTCGTAAATGAGATTTTCATTCACGGGCGCGCCGAAGACGGCATCGTTCAGATCGACTGACCCGACTACCTTATTCTTTAGATCGAAAACATCAACAGTCGCCATGACTACCGCCTCGCCCTCCGGACCAGAACGTAGCCGCCGTTGGGACCGGGTACGGCGCCCTTGACTAGCAGGACGTTGTCCTCTGCGTCCACTTCGACGATTTCGAGATTGCGGACCGTGACCTGAGCATCGCCCATGTGTCCGGCGCCACGCATGCCGGGATAAACACGCGAAGGGAAGCTCGATGCGCCAATCGATCCTGGAGCACGGTGGTGCATGGAGCCGTGGGTCGCATCGCCGCCGCCAAAGTGATGCCGCTTCACAAAGCCCGCGAAGCCGCGGCCCTTACTGACGCCAATCACATCCACCTTGTCGTTCGGCTTGAACTCTTCGGCGAGAACGCGGTCGCCCGCCTTGAAGTCACCTTCGCCGTTGAGCCGGAACTCGCGTTGAAATCGCACGTTCTCGACGCTAGCCTTCTTCAGATGACCGGCAATCGGCTTGTTGGCTTTCTTCTTACCTTCGACGAAACCGAGCTGGATCGCTTCATAGCCATCCGTGGCCGCGGTCTTGCGCTGCGTCACGACACAGGGGCCGGTCTTTAAAACCGTTACCGGCACCACCTGACCGTCGGGGCGGAACACTTGCGTCATCCCGATTTTTTTGCCAAGAATTCCTGGGCTCATCTTCTATCCCTTCAAATCCAAACCGATTACTAGCCGCTGACTAACGCAGATACACGCGGATCAGCGTTTATTAGCGCTTGTCCTTTATCCCAACAAGCTAACGCTTGTCCTTACCAAACGCCTTGATTTCGACGTCCACGCCAGCCGGCAAATCCAGCTTCATCAGCGCGTCCACCGTGTCCTGCGTGGGCTCGAGAATATCGAGCAGCCGCTTGTGGGTGCGGATCTCAAACTGCTCCCGCGACTTCTTGTCCACATGAGGCGAACGCAGAACCGTGTAACGGTTCCTCACCGTCGGGAGCGGGATCGGGCCAGCGATTTGCGCGCCGGTCCGCCTGGCCGTATCCACGATTTCCGTCGTAGATTGGTCCAAAATCCGGTGGTCGTAAGCCTTCAGACGAATACGAATGCGTTCTCTCAACATTGGCTACTTGGGTCTACTCTTTAACGACTTAAGTTATGATTTCCGACACCGTGCCCGCGCCGACCGTGCGGCCGCCTTCGCGAATTGCGAAGCGCAAACCCTTGGCCATAGCGACCGGTGTGATCAATTCCACTTCAAGCTGCACGTTATCGCCAGGCATCACCATCTCGGTGCCTTCCGGCAACTTCGCCACACCCGTCACGTCCGTCGTCCGGAAGTAAAACTGCGGACGATACCCGTTGAAGAACGGCGTGTGTCGTCCACCTTCGTCCTTGGACAGAACGTAAACTTCACCCTTGAACTTGGTGTGCGGCTTGATCGAGCCCGGCTTTGCGATAACCTGCCCA
>DASQLD010000548.1:0-6412 GCA_035630195.1 Bryobacteraceae bacterium | reverse complement strand
CGTTGCAGTCTCCCCGGAGCACGGACCTTTGACGGCATCTTGACGGTTGCGGATTTCAACCTTTCATCGGCACGCGCACGGCAGGAACGAGCCAAACTGATTGCTGAACGCAGCCAAAGTAACGGCGAAGTGGATTGGGCCGGACTCCTCGAGGAGTTTTGCCAGCGTGTATTAGCGGCGGATCGCAACGGCCGCCCGGCAATGGATCTTCGGGATATGCCGTTGCCCGACGCCAATGACACGTTGACGGTGGACGGACTGTCATTCAACCGCCGTCACCCGATCATCGCGTTCGGCGACGGCGGGAGCGCCAAGTCGTACGTCGGGCTCTATGTTGCTGGACGACTCGTACAGCAAGGCTTGCGTGTGGGTCTCTTTGATTGGGAACTCGCAGGCGAGGATCACCGGGATCGCTTGGAGCGCTTGTTCGGACCCAGCATGCCGAAGATCATGTATGCCCGATGTGAGCGTCCGCTGTCCGCTGAAATGGATCGGTTACGCCGTATCGTACGTGATGAAGCTCTCGATTATGCCGTGTTTGACTCCATAGCATTCGCCTGCGATGGACCGCCGGAGGCGGCGGAAGTTGCCGGACGCTACTTTCGGGCAGTCCGGGCAATCGGTATCGGATCGCTACACATCGCCCATGTGAGCAAAGCTGAAGATTCCGATAAGAAGCCCTTCGGTAGCACCTTCTGGCATAACGGTGCCCGTGCGACATGGTTCGTGAAGAAAACCGAGGGTGAGTCACGTTCGGAGATCAGCCTAGGGCTGTTCTGCCGCAAAGCGAACCTCGGACCGATACAACCGCCCGTGGGCTTCAGGGTGACGTTCAGTGACCAGAAAACTACCTTTGCGCGTGCCAACGTTGGCGACACTCCAGAACTCGCCGCGAAGCTCACTATAAAGCAGCGCATGACGTACGCACTCCAAAAGGGTTCGCTGTTACCCAAAGTACTCGCCGAAGAAATCAACGCCGACGTCGAGACGGTCAAACGCACCGCACGCCGGTATTCACTAACCTTCGCAGCACTTGAAGATGGGCGACTCGCACTATTAACCGGGAGGGAATCGTGAGGACGGACAAAGTGTCCCGAATGTCCGGGCGGACTGTCCGCAACCCGGCGGCGGACACACTCTCTCTCTATAGAGAGTGTCCGTCCGGGCGTCCGTCCGGAGTTTTCAAATGATGATTGACACAAAAGGGGTGGCGGGTCGCAGCCTCACGAATACATGTTGTCCCCCTCCGAATTACTGGACACCACGTAGAGGCTTCAGCGACCCAACTGGCTTATCGGCCAACCCTTGTCGCGCTTTAGTCTTTTTTCGTAGTGCACGCTCAACAGCCAGCGCGCCGACGTCTTTGAAGCCCGAATCGTACCAAAAACGGTGCGTGATTCGGAACGGTCAAATGCTGAAAACAAGCAACTTGCAGTCACACCTTCGTCTCTACCAAAAACGAACGTTTATGGTACGCTACTCACATGCAAAAACAGGTGGTGCGAGCCGCGTTGTACGGAAGAGTTTCGACCGTCGGAAAGGGGCAGGATTGCGAGAACCAGCTATCGCAACTCCGAGACTTCGTAGCAACACAGCAGGGCTGGAGCATCACTGGCCAGTACATCGACGAAGCATCTGCCAAGAACAGTCATCGCAAAGCATTCAAGCGTTTGTTCGAAGACGCATCCAAGCGCAATTTCGATATCGTGTTGTTCTGGTCGCTCGATCGCTTCTCGCGCGAGGGTGTCAGCGAGACATTGCACCATCTAGAGCGCCTCACGAGCTATGGAGTGGGTTGGCGTTCATTCACCGAGCAGTATCTCGACTCCTGCGGTCTCTTCAAAGATGCGGTATTGGCGATCTTGGCCGTAATCGCGAAACAGGAACGCATCCGTTTGTCGGAGCGCACCCTGGCGGGCTTAGAACGTGCGCGCAAGGCCGGCAGGATAGGCGGACGACCGAAGTTGGTACTCGATCGCACCAGCGCCCTGGAAATGCGGGCAAACGGCGCATCGATAGCGCAGATAGCCGATGCGTTTTCCATCAGCAAAACCTCTGCAGCACGACTGACAGCCCAGTAAGCTCAAGCTTCGGCGGTGCTTCGTGAGTTTGCAGAAGCTGCCGCTATTGTTTGACCGCGCCATTGTCGCGCTGATGTCACACGCTCGGGTTACCGATGCGGCAAAGAGCATCAACATCGCTCCTGAAACCCTACGCTCCTGGCTCAAGAAGCCCGAGTTCTCTGCAGCATTGGACGCTGCTCGCGAAGAAGCACTGAGCGAAACCATCAACCAACTGCGGCTGGCATCTCAGAATGCAGTCAAAGCGTTGTCACGCAACCTACGATGCGGTGTCCCTGCGGCCGAGATTGCAGCGGCGCGCGCTATCCTCGACGCGATCCTAAAGCCCAGCGGTATCCCGGTCGAAGGCGGTCAGACGCCGCTCAGGATCGAGATTGTCTACGCCCCACAGGTCAACATCAATGAACCCTAAAACGATCAGGCTTCTGCTTCCCGAACCACATGCGGCACAGAAGCGTGTGTTTGAAGAGGCGCGTCGGTTTAATGTTCTCTGCTGTGGCCGGCGGTGGGGAAAGACGGTCGCGGGACAGGATCGATTGATCAAGCCAGCTTTGGAGGGGAAGCCTGTCGCATGGTTTGCACCGATATACCGCCAGCTACAGGAGACATGGCGCGAACTGCAAAACACTTTGCAGCCTGTCATCGTAACTCGCAATGCTGATGAACACCGGCTTGAGTTGCTTGGCGGCGGCGTGATCGACATGTTCTCGCTCGATAGCTCTGATGTTGTCCGGGGACGCAAGTATGCGAGCGCAGTAATTGACGAAGCCGCGGCGGTCCCGCACTTACAAACCGCTTGGCAACAGGCTATACGGCCATGCTTGGCGGATTTGAAAGGCGAAGCGTGGTTTTTGTCGACGCCTCGCGGGTTCAACTATTTCAAAACGCTGCACGACTTGGGACAGGACCCCGAGAACGAAGACTGGGCATCCTGGCAGTTGCCAACAACGACAAATCCGTACATCGATCCAGACGAGATCGAGGCTGCTCGGGCAGACATGACCCAGGGAGCCTTTGCGCAAGAATTCCTGGCGCAATTTGTTGATGCCGGCGATAGCGTCTTTCGGCATGTTCATGACGCGATACGGATGGGCGCTAAGCGGGAGCCGACGAGAGGAACGGAGATCGTTTTCGGCATTGATTGGGGCAGGAGCAACGATTTCACTGCGATCGCAGTTGTTGATGTGAAGGCGCGTGAGTTGGTTCATCTCGAACGATTCACGAAGCTTGAGTACTCGCTGCAATTAGGACGAGTGAAGGCTCTACATGAGCGCTGGAAGCCCATTCAGGTCATTGCGGAGGCGAATAGCATCGGCACACCTGTTATCGAACAACTCCAGAGAGATGGGCTTAACATAACGCCGTGGACGGCGACCAATAGCTCTAAAGCGGCTGCAATCGAGGCGCTAGCGTTGGCCTTTGAGCGGCGGGACATCAAAATTCCGAACGATTCGATTTTGATAGCGGAATTGCTAGCATTTTCGGCCAGCAAAACAATTACGGGGTTAGTGCGCTACTCGGCTCCTCACGGTGGGCATGACGATACAGTGATGGCGCTCGCAATCGCTTGGGCAGCGGTTTCAGGAGTCATCCAGAAGCAGGTAAAGGCTCGGGCGATGTGGCTATGAAACGAGCGATCACTGACAAGGCTGTAAAAACCAAGCGCGAAAAAATCGATGTCGATAATCTGAGGGCGGCGCTCGTGATCATCGCGGACGCAGATCGATACGGCGAAGACGGGCTTGCGGTTCGGTGGGCGCGCCTTGTGCTCAGTCGTTAGACGGGCGAGCAGGAGCGTGCCACGTGAGTGCCCAAAATGTCACGCAGATCCCAACACCAAGTCGACCGCTACCGTTAGCGTCGTCCCAGCATGACCTACATCGTGGCCGATCACATGTGCGACACGTCTATAAGGTATTTTGGCTGCTCGGAGAGAGACACCGGATACAATGGCAATGCTTCAAAACGTGGGCCGAGTTGAAGCTGCCACCATTCCGATGAGGCGGAAAACAGAGGGGCACCGGAATGTGCGTGCCACATCTCGGACACTCAATGGGCGCTGGGCGGGGCGGTGTGAAATGGCGGACCCTCTCTCTCGACTGGGCACCGTCGATCCAGACGAATCAACCAAAGAAGCCATCAGCGACTGGCATTACGGGGTCACCCAAGGCTACTGCCTGTAATCCACGCACTCTCACCGAAAGCTCACAAAGCAAACAGAGCCAAAGATTTTTCCATGGTTTTCACCAAAGGTCGAACAGACTACCTGACCTGGGCGCAATCTCGTTCAAGGATGCGCTAGATCCCGCAGTCTGAGACGCGTAACTGGCCCAGGAGTGCGAGACTCAGCACTGTACCGAAGCGCCCAATGGGACGTGCCAAAGTCCGTACCGTAAACGCTTCCTAGAATGCGAAGAGATCGAAACCGAGTTGAGGGAGCCGGACGACAAGCCCGAACCTTGAACGGGCGATGCCCCTGCGAGGTTCACGCTACACTAGCCGCGTCGATGCGCGCCACCAGCTCGTCCAGCCGCTTCTGCAAATTGCCGCGAAAATCCAACTGCCGTGCCAGCACGCTGTTCTCCCGTGCCTTGCTCAAGCTCGACGCGCGTGCCAATGGATGCGCAAGCGCGTGCGCCAGATACGCTTCGGCAAGATGATAATGAGTTTGTGGATCAGCCCTCAATGCCAGCGAGCATTGAAGTTCGGTGATCGCCTCCGTGATGTGCTGGTTGCCCAGCGGGTCAGTCCGCAACTGCACCCATCCTCGGATATCTCGCTCCAGAGCCAGCAGCATCACCTGTTCCGACTTTCCAACGTGCTTCAAATAACGCGCCGCGTAGTGAACATGCCGGCGCGCATTCTGTAGGCGGATACTCCGATCCGCGAATGATGTCGCCAGCCCGGTATGGCTATACACTAGCCACTGCGCGATCGGCTGGTCTTCTCCGTTCGCATCCGCAGGGCGATCAACACGCCCCACAGACCGCCGGAGGGTGCGCGCCGTGCGAAGGGCGGCCGCAAAGAAATCTTCCGCTTCGTTATTCAAACAGTACGCCAGGTACGCGTCTCCCAGCGCGACTCGTGTCTCCAAAGGCTTAAATCCCAGAGCCAGCGAGATTTTCAAGTGCGAGAGCGCGTCGTCGTAACTGTTGAGCTCGGTATAGAACCTCCCGAGCCAGTAATGCACCAGCGCCCGCTGCTCGATGTTTTTCTTGGAGCCGCCCTCTGTCATCGGCTGCTGCGCGATGATGCTGAGTTCATCTTGGAAAAACTCCACCACTCTCTGGAACGCCGCGCTACGCTGCTGGGGGAAATATACTCCCCGCATCCAATAACTCTGAGCAATTCCTCGCAAAGGTCCGGGATCGGAAGGGGCCAGGTTATGGGCAGTTCTCCATTCCTGCTCCGCATTCTCATAGTCTTCTAACGCCACCAGTACATTGGCCAATAGTTGCCGCCAGCGAGCCTGGAGAGGTTCTAACGCCACGGCGCGGGTTGCGCGAACCAAGGCCTGTTCATGATTGCCGCTCAGGCGATACGCGTTTGACAACAGCTCGTGGAAGAAGGGATGCCGATCACTGACCGGCACTGCCTTCTCCAACTCCTCGATACCCTGCTGGAGATACTGCTTGGCGCTTTGCGTGTCGCGGCTCGCCAGCAGTTCACCGATTCGTACGCGAAGGCGTCCGCGGATCGTTGGTGCTTCATTCTGAAGCCTGCCTTCCAGCCGTTTGGCGCACTCCTCCTCTGTCTCTTTTGGTTTGGGATTATGCTCCTTATCGAGTTCCCAATGCAGCTTATACAGACTGGCCTCTGATGCTTTCACACCGAGAATACCTGCTTGTTTCTCAATCTCCCCGAGTGTCGTTACTTCGACGCCCCACGCCAGGTTCGATGCCTCCTCAATTGCATCTCTCGCCTCCTGCTTCCGGCCATTGGAAGCGTACTGCTGGGAGAGCGTCAGCCAGTTGGCCGCGGAAGGAAAAAGCCGCGCTGCGTGTTCGAACTCAAGGATGGCGGCTCGACTGCGTTTATTCTCGCTGTATTCCATGGCCAGATAACGGTGCAGAGAGGAGTCGTTAGTGGCGAGGCGGATAGCCTGGCGGTAGATCTTTAGGCGCAGACGGAAATGGATCTCGCCGGTCACATTGCAGACCAAGGCGAGATTCCGTGAACAGGTTATGGCCGTGTCTAAAGTCTTTTCATCGATCTTCCCGGTCCACGCTGAACGGCAGAGCGCACGCCAAGCCATAGCCGTCGCAATCTCCGAGCATTCCAGAACGTATTTCCACCTTCCTGATACCCCCGCCTTGTCCTCCGCTTCCGCC
>DASQLD010000547.1:0-4254 GCA_035630195.1 Bryobacteraceae bacterium | reverse complement strand
TCAGTTTTCTCGAATTTGGAATATTAGGCCTGTAACCGCGCGCCAGAAGCTTTTTAAACACGCGTTGAGACCGAAGCGCTCGTCCGTTCGCTCGATTGGTCTTCGCCGCGCCGACCTCGGCCTGGCGAATAGAGCGAGACGCCTCGTCGTCAACGAAACTTAATGTCGACGAGATAATTGTCGGAGAAAGCAAAACTGCCGGCCCCTTGTAGGCCCTGGGATCGGATGGCGAAACGAACTTCGGGACAACATCGCTAGCGGCGCCCCACGCCGTATTGTCGAGGGTCGCCAAATACTCCTTCACCGAGCAACCAACAAGATGTAGTTAATCACCGCCCCGCTCGCGCTGCCGTTTGGCGAGCTTGTTCGATTCCATGGCAGCGGTACCCCGCCGTTGCCGTCGATCGATCAGGCGCATCACAGGTGTCACTGTTACGCCGTGTAGCACAATCGAGATTAGTATTATCAGTGCCGCTGTGCTCCAGACCACATCGACCTTATCGAAGGTCTCCTTCTGAAGGGCATATGCGAGATAGTAAATCGATCCTAACCCACGGATGCCGAAGAAGCTGATGACAGCACGCTCGGTCGACGGACAAGCCGTTCCTGCCAGGCACAACCAACCCGCTATTGGGCGCACGAGAAAAATAGCGAGCACCGCGTAGCCAACCGAACTCCACGTAAGCGCGTTGAGAAGCCCGCCACTCGAGATGGCTCCCCCGAAACCAACAAGCAAGAGCATCATCAGAAGACGTTCGAGTTGCTCAGAAAAATCATGAAGCGTCTGGTGATACTTGTGATTGCGCTCTGCGGCGCGTAAAGCCAAGCCCGCAACAAACACTGAAACGAAGCCGTAGCCGTGCACCGCTTCTGCGATTCCATAAACACTTACCGTTATTCCCAGCGCAACAAAACCGTCTCCGGTGCGTGACAGCTTGGCTCGGTTCGGCATTCGAAAAACCAGCCACCCCAAAGCATAGCCAAGAAGTACGCCGATCCCAATCCCGATGGCTAAACGACAAACTACTTCGATGCCTATCCACTGGAACAACCACGGTTCGCCGGTTCGTTCAGCTTGCGCCATTGCGATTGCGCACATTACGAAGGGGAATGCCAGTCCATCATTCAAGCCGGCTTCCGACGTAAGGGCAAATCGAGTGTCATCCTCCTCCCCCGATTTCGGTGGCCCGACTTGCACATCGCTTGCTAGAACTGGATCAGTGGGAGCAAGCGACGCTCCGAGCAGCAATGCAGTCGCTGCGCCTAAGCCGAGCATCGCGTACCCGAGCCAGGAGAGTGCAAGAATCGTGACAGGCATGGCTATCGCCAGAAGACGCCATGTCATCATCCATGACCGCCATCCGATCTTACGATCGATCTTGAGAGCTGCCCCCATCAAAGAGATTAAGATCACTAGTTCCGTAAGCCGCTCGACGACCGGAAGTGTGACATCAGGGTGTGGAACATAAACGGATAACGAAGTGGTGAAAACAGCGGCACCGATTCCAACGCAAGCTATTGGCAGCGAAAGAGGCGCTTCACTCAAAACCATCGGCAGCCAGGCGGTCAGAAGGACTAAAGCCCCAAAACCGATTAGCAACAGAATGTAAGAGTCAGGCAAATTTACTCCGCCCATATCTGAAAGGAATGATTATTTTCACAGTTCGTAACCTCACTGGGCGCGCTGGCCTCAGGGCGAGCGAGATTCTAAGTATAACAGTTAAACGCTCTCTTTGATCTTTGAGCCCCTTAAGTGAATTTAGGCTCTCGGCACAGATCGCCGCAGAACGCTCGGGCGTTTGAGGGATCCGCCCGAGGTCAGCTCCTGAAATTGACTCTCGTATTCGCTTGCCATGCGAAGGGAGGAGAACCGCTCCTCGAAGCGCTGGCGGATCACCTTTCGGTCCAAAAGCGCAACTTTGCCCACCGCCGTGACGGCCTCTTCCTCACTTTCGACGATGAAGCCTGTCAATCCATCTTCGACCACTTCGGGCACGGAGCCCGAGCGATAGGCGATCACGGGCGTCCCGCAAGCCATTGCCTCGATCATCACGAGACCGAAGGGTTCCGGCCAATCGATCGGAAATAACAAGGCGACCGCATCGGTTAAAAACGGCTGCTTTCTGGCGTCGTCAACTTCGCCGACGAGCTGGATCTCCTCGCCGTCGATAAGAGGCAGAAGGCGACTCTTGAAGTAGGCGGTCTCGGCGCGCGGTATCTTGGCGGCGATACGCAAGGGCTTTCCGGCAGCGCGCGCGATGCGGATGGCGTCTTCCGGCCCCTTCTCGGCAGTCAGACGTCCGAGAAACGCCAGATAGGACCCTTGTTCGAATGACGGCCGAAACAGGTTAATTGGGAGTCCGTGCTGGATTGTACCAAGCCAGTTTGCGTCTGGAAGCGGTCGTCGCTGACGATCGGAGATTGAGACTAAACCAGCGTCCGGAAATTCGCGGATGACGTTGGGCAGCCCAGGGAGGTCGAGCCGACCGTGCATGGTCGTGAGAAACGGCACGCCCAGTCGACCGAGCAGTGGAAGGGCAAGCCAGTCGATGTGCGAGTGGATCACGTCGAAGTCGGCTGCCCGTTTCGCAACTGCCTCCAGCAGGACGGCGGAGGCCGAGTTGGGATCAACACCCTTTCCGCCGAGGCGGAGCGCCCGTGGCCAAACGGGGTGCAATTCGCCGCGGGTTTTGGAGTCACCGCTTGCGAAGAGAGTCACGTCGTGACCTTGGTCCACAAGCTCGTCGACCAACCAAGCAACTACCCGTTCCGTACCACCGTATAGTTTCGGGGGGACGCTCTCTGCCAAAGGTGCTAGTTGTGCAATACGCATCAACCTAAGTTCCAAAAACTGATCGCAGCCCTACCAAGGTCGCCGCAGAAACAATCTGTGAAACCGCGAATAGCGTCCAATCCGGCCTTGCGGTTTCCGCTGCTATACCTTTCAGCATTTTGCGAAGTCGATTCACCACTCATCCTTTGGAAAGCGTTCAAGGTACGCCAGCCCGCAGTACGTTAACTCTTCAGGGTCGCTCTGTCCCGCGTCCGACCTTCCTCGCAGATGGCGCTCAAGCAGGCAGCGCCGGCCGTCTCTCGCGTCGACGTCGCGGTGTCCAGCTAAGTAGACGGTCCATGCTTCATGAGCAGCCGTTCGGACTTCATCCCTCATCCCAAGGCTCCATAAAAAGACGACAATGGGAGCAACTCGAACTGTGTCGGAAAGTTGCATATTTTTCCCGCAGTTCTGATTGCTGCGGACTTTAAATAAGCGCGGACGAAAACTGCTCGCTGAAAGGTGCAACCTGAACCTTATTGTCGTGCTGCAGCAATACCAGGCGGCGCTCCGCTCCTATATTCGTCAACGATCTGCGAGGTCTCACTCTGGCGACGTATGCGAGCATAAGAAAACCCTGTCGAGGTTGTGCCTCGACAGGGTAACGCTTGTTGTAGCGGTCGGGCGTTTGTCGACAATCGTGCACTTCCGGAAATCCACGCCGCCTACGATCATGGCAGGATCCGCCCAAGGACTGGCAGAGTGGACTCTTTCTGCATTTCCCGACGGATCAACTCCTTAATTGCCACTTGTTCCTAGTAACCGACGCTCCAGTTTCCTAGTAACCGACGCTCCAGTTAGTTTCCAAAGAATCCGCCGCTAAAGCCGGGCGAGCTGTCGCCACCGAAGGCCATGATGCGCGCGCCCTCTTGCCCCCGGAGCTGTCGTTGTTCACGTCGTTGTTGAGCAAGAGCTTCTGCTTTGCGCTTTGCCTTACGCTCGGCGTACCGGCGCGTGCGATCGCGCTCCTCAGCTTCCGGCTTCCGGGTGTCCGACTTTTCGGGGATCGCCTGCACTTGCTTTGGAGCTTCCTGCGGTGCCACGGGCTCCGGCGTCATGGATGTCAGCGGCGGTTGGGGAGGCTGAGCCGCTTCTGCGGATGTAGGGAGAACGACGCGAACCGGATTCGGAGTTTCACTTGCAGCGCGGGTTTGGTACCCACTTGGTTCGTTCAAGGCTGACTTGGCCATCATCAACCCGCCACCAAAGCCAATGGTGAGAACAGCGAAGGTGGTTCCGATTCCTGCAAAGAAAGCGCTCGTGTTTGTTGCCATTAAGGTTCACTCCGTTGGGCGACCAACGCCGACGTAAGCTTTTGTGTTCCCGTCGGACGATCGGCAAATACGCCACGCTTCCGTTACTTGCGGATAGCCGGAGCGCGGCTCCGCCTCTTCGCTGTAGGATTATCGAGACAAAGGCCG
>DASQLD010000546.1:0-7340 GCA_035630195.1 Bryobacteraceae bacterium | reverse complement strand
CATCATTCTAACCAGTTCAGTCGGCGGCCGCATGGCGTCAATGAGCATCGGAGGATACGCGTCTAGCAAATTCGCGATTGAGGGTTGGGCGGAGAGTCTCCACCAGGAAATGTCCGCATTCAACGTATCGGTATCGCTGCTGGAGCCCGGATTGATCCGCACGCCGCATTTCGGCATTCATCGCAACGTGAGCCGGCGAGCCGGCGATCCCACCAGCCCTTATTACGCCTGGTTCCGCCGTCATGAAAGTCTCGTTGACGGGCTGCTGGCGAAAAGCAGTTTCACCACCGCGGATGTGGCCAGGAAAGTAGAACATATTCTGAACTCGCGGCATCCCCGCCTGCGTTACGTCATAGGAACCAAGGCCAAGTGGGTGCTTGGTCTACGCCGTTATATTCCCGGAGAACTGTTCGAGTCAATTTATTGGAGAGCAGTGCGGCGTATCGTAATGCGACCCGAGCGAACGGATCCCACAGGTCTGCATTCATTCAAGAAGAAGGTGCTATGAGTTTCAGTTCTCTACTTTCCCTGGCCAGAACGACCGAATGGAGCAAGCTTCTGCGCGTGCGCAAGGTGAAACGGCACGTGTGGGAAGAATTGGTCAGCCCCCATGTCATATTTCGATGCGTCCAGACGCTGCTTCATGCCGGTTTCCTGGATGCGCTGCGGGAGGGTCCCCAAAGCGCGGAAGAGTACGCCGCAAACAACGATCTCAACCCGGAGTTACTTCGCGCGCTTTGCGAGGCGCTGTACGCCCGGAGGATTCTTACGCAGCATGGCGAACGCTTCGGACTGGACGAGACCGGACGATTGATCGTAACGACAAACTTGGGGCGTGGCTGGATGGATCTCGCTCACGGTTATGAACCGGTACTAAACAATCTTGAGCCGCTGCTCCGGAAACAGGCTGCCTATGGCCGGGAGGTTGTTCGTGACGGCGAGTTCGTTGGAGTAGGCAGCGGTCTGGCGTCGCTAGATTTCTATTTTCCACTTGTTGCCAATTTCATCGTCGCTGCTAAAAGGCGCAAAGTGCTCGATATCGGCTGTGGCGATGGAGCATTCCTACGCTACCTCTGCTCCACGTTTCCGCAACTCGAAGGCATTGGAATAGATCTTTCTTCCGCGGCTGTGGAGGCCGGTCGCCGAATGATTGTGCAGGAGAGGCTGGAGAACGTTCGCCTCTTTGTCGGCGACGCGATGGAAATCAAAAATCTGACCAATGAAACTGCCGGAGTGGATTGCGCCGCTACGTTCTTTGTGCTGCACGAGCTCTGCGATAACAGAGGCAACCTGAGGACACTCAAGTTCCTTCAATCGTTCCGTGAAGCGTTGCCAGGAGTTCCTTTTCACGTGATCGAAACGATCCGGCCTACCGCGCGGGAAATGCGCGAGCGTCCCGGCCCGGCGGTAGAGTACTTCCTCTTCCATGACCTCAGCGAACAGCATCCGATTTCGCGCGGAGAGTGGCGCAAGTTGTTTCAGTCATCAGGGTTCCAATCGATTCAGGAGGATCATATGGCCATCGCGCGAACTTCTATCTATACGCTGGCTTAAGAAGCCATACCGTCGTTGAAGGTTCGCTTACGAAGGGATTCCTGCCACTCGAATGCCGCGCTTAGCCGGAACGTTACGGACCAAGCTTCATACAGATCTTGTGAGCGGGTACGAGGGGCCGTGGACGCTGGTGCTCGGTTGGGACGCCGGTTGCCGCGAGGACATCGATCCTTTTGCTGAAGAACGGAGATCTGTCCGCCCTCACACGCTTGACGGCGAGCGTCCCCTTCGTTAGACATGATTTCGACGGATTCCTTTCGGGGACCGATCAGCAAGACTGTGGTTCTCGCAAACTTCGATGAGGTTGATAGATCGGGAGTTGCCGCTCATCGGTCGCTTTCGCTTCGTACCTGTGTTTAGCGCTAGCTTCGCCTTTGGAATCGCCCCATTTCGGAGTCGAGCCGCTCTTCAGCTTGAGGTTCTCGCTCTCCGTCATCAGATCGGCAACCTGCAGCGGTCGGTGAAGCGCCCGATGCTGACTCCTGCTAATCGCGTCTTGTGGGCCTGGCTTTGCTGCGTATGGACAGGTTGGCAGTCCGGTGTGTTCGTATTGCGGCAGCGGTCGCAGCGGCCCAGCCATGCCTTTTGAAAATCTTCGAACACGCAGCAGTCTTCATGGTGAATATAGACGGCACCAGACTCAACTGCATCGACAAAGCGAACCAGTTCCTCTCCCTTGACACGATTCAGCGTATCATTGCTGCGGCAAGTGCCAAGAGTGCCTACGTTCGGTTTCCCGCCTGGATAATTGAGGCGCGAATAGACGTGTCCATCCGGATAGGAGTCGCGATTCAGATGAGGCGCTCCCTGATACTCACCGGGGCGCGAAGCGAGGTCGTAGGCAGCGCCGTAGCCGCCATAGATAAGGCGGATCCTCCGCTCGCGAGCGTAGCGGTTCAGTCTGCGCATTAACGCAGGATACTCGGGAGGCTGGGTTTGGAGCGACCATCCAAGCCATCCATCAACGCCATGTTGATCTGGTATTCAGCCGCTCGGTCGAGTTTAGCCCGTGTCGTAGCAGCGAAATCTTCAAATCCCCGGCCTTGATCGAACGACCAGCGACTCAGTTCCACCGCCAGCAACCAATCAGACGCGGCACGATACTCGAAGTCGGGTGTGTCGCGAATCGACGCGGTTTCCAGTCGCACTAGGTTGCCATCCACTCTTAAAAGCTGCGCCACCGTGGAGGCTCCATACTGCACGCCCTAGAGGGCTTCCTGCAACAACCCACATCGTGTCGCCGTCCATGGTGATGACATAACCTTGCTCGTGGATCGGATCCGATTCCACGGTCCACTGCTCGAGATAAGTCAGCTTCACCGGTGGAGGAGCCGCAGCGTCGTTCCACAAAACGATATGCGCGCCGACCTCACTCGCTGCCTCAGTGAACGAGATTCCAATCCTACCTTGGCTGATCATCTTCCAGGCCATGCCAAGATTTGGCTGTGCCGAAAACACCTTTACGGGCCTTCGAATTTCCAGAACCTGATTCAAGGCTCGATATAGCGGGGTGTCGGCAGAATGTCCGACACCGCGGCGGGAAGTGACAACGCCAGGTAGAGGAGGGCAACACATTCGCGCATATCTGCTCAGGATCGAACGAGAATTTCAAGTGTCCGAGGACCAGCTTCCAGTGGCGGCTGGGATACGTGTTCTTACCAGCGCGGTCGGGGAAGAATGGCCACGCTGTTTCCACGGTCACCTCAGTACGTCCGTAGTTCGCCAGAACAAGGTATGTCCTGAGATTCGAGAATACTGAGGCCACCACGTTCGGAGGCAATGGACCAGCGAAGGGCGTACTATCGTTGATCTCGAGATAAGCTATCGTGCCTTCTTCCACCATCGGCAGATATGGGGACAACCACCGGCCGTGAGCTTCACGCGCGTCCGAACGCGGCGGGCTGGAGATGAAGCGGCTCCACGGCAACTGGACCAGTTTGCCCGCACCCACTGTCCGAGCCATCGTGATTTCGGCGTCGCCTATCAGTGGAGTGTCGATCAATGCGAGTATGCCACCGATATGATGTTCAAACGGCAGGCCCCGACCTGGCGGCAATCCATGGCGCCGTGACCCAGACAGGACAACATCGCCACCTTCCTGGACAAGAAGCTCAGCCCGCAGTTTGAGGACGAGTCCGGCAACCGCTACAACATCCGCATCGAAGGAACGCGGATCAAGCACACACTATGGGGCCGGTATCGTTGAAGCTCCATGACAAGTTCAGCCTGATTCTACGGATTGAGACCACGGCCAACGATCTCACCTTTTTCGAACACTACCGCCGAGGTAGAACATCGCGAGGGCTCTAAGGAAACCAAATGGGCTCCCATACAAAAGACCATCTACAGCCTGCCCGCCCTGAGTCAATTGTTAGAAGCCGCCAATCGCCGTTATCTGGAGTTTCTGTCCACCATCGAGGATCCACGCAACGGACGCGACAAACTCGACAGACTTCTCAACCCGTGATCCGGGAAGGCCGCGCCTTTCCACGCTTCAACCTCTTTGATACCGACGATGAGGCCCTCTTTCAAACCATTCTGCGCGGTGAGTTCAACATCAGTGGACTACAAAATAAATTGCTACGCCGCCTTCTGCGTCACCTCAACAGCGGACAGGTTTCGCGCCTGCTCAAGCGTCTGCGGCTGCATGGCTAAGTCAAGAAAGTGGCGCATGGTTACAAGTACTACGTCACCACCTTCGGCAAAGACGTTCTCACGGCCGGACTCAAACTTCGGGAACTTGTGATCATCCCCCAAACTGGCCCACGGCAGCGCTGCCAAATTTGCTTTTCCTGCCTGCTTCGCGCAGAGGTACTAAGAGAGCACTGGATGCCCAGGAATCTTGGATTCAGCTCGCTCGTCAAGCCAAACGCAGCTTCTGATCAGTAGTGCAGAATCGATACGTCGCTTCCCGCGGTGTCCGTTGTCGTCAACTTCTTCACGAAATCGCTGAACTTCTCCGGTGGCGCTGGCTCGCCCTGGGCTGTATCGATGAAGGTGACATTCGTCCCGTCCGGCGACCCATCGCCGCTGAGCGCAGTCACTATGCGCGCGTGCACCAGTTTGTTGTTCTCGATTGAATCGTCCGTCACCACCCACAGGGGTCCGTGGCTCTGAAGCATTTGAAGCATGCCCTCCACCGTCACGACGGGTTTGGCCTCCACGGTCAACCCGAGCGCAGATGCAAACGCCTTCAGCTCGGCGATCGTGAGCGCCTGACCTGACTGAAACGCGCCTAGCCATTGCCCCCCAAGCTCGCCCAACGCCGTTTCAATCGTCATCGATAGCTGGCGCTTCCACGACAGCATCATCGTTCCCGCCGCCGCCCAACATGTCAGTGGCGACGTTTGCGCCACTGCGCTGACCGCCGGATCGACTTTGAAGTCAACCGGCGAGCTCTTCGCGTTTGGACCCACCAGCAGTTCCAACAGGCCTGCCGGATTCGCAATCCGCATTGCCGCGTTTGAAACTCCCTGCGTGATGCGGTTGATGAAGCTCGATACTCCTTCGGTCGTTGACGGCGCCTTCTTCTTTTCCTCCGGCTTCATCCCGAGTGCCTTCCGGAACAGGTCCGATGTCACCTCTTTTGCGCTCTCGTCCGTCAGCAGCTTCTTCTCTTTCGCCTGTTTGACGAATGCCAGCGCCCGATCCATCTGGCCGTTCATGAATTTCTGTTGCGCAAGCTGCAGCCCGTGCGATGAGAAGCTCTTCGCCGCCGCCAACGCGCTGTCGAGCGCGCCCGCAGAAGCCTGCTGATTCGCCTGAAGCCCAGTCATGTCGCGGAATATGTTCCCCACGCCCAGCGCCTGCAACGCCGCTTCCATGGCGGTCGGCGGCGGCGCCGTAGGAGCCTGCTGGAGCCGTACGATTCCATCCGGAAACGCCGTCGGCTGCAGGTTCACCGGCAGCACGTCACGCGGCGCCGTGCTAATCGGGGCGATCGCCGTCGGGCTGTCCGGAATCGGCGCCTCCTCCCAGCGCCAGAACAGTGTGTCGTCAATGACCTCGCAGCTGTTGCACTTGCCCAGCACCGCTTCGGCAAAAACGCCGCGCGTCGGCAGGCTCACGCGCATTGGCGGCGGAGGGTTTGTGGCGTACATCTGAATCAGCTCTTCCGGTGTGTTCTCCGCGTAGCGATATGTCTTGTCCAGCTTCACTCCCGGCGCCACCGGCATCACCAGAGAGTTACCCACGATCGCAATAACGCGGTTCTCGACTACCGTGGCCACGCTCCTACCCGAAGCGTTCGGCGCGATCACGCCGTCGAGCAGCATCAGCCTCCGGTTCGGATGCAGGTTCAGGATCGCCGCGCGATTGTAGTAGTCGACGTGATAGTTCAGATGATCGAGCAGCGAATCGGTCTGCCTTCGGTCGACCTCCCGTGGGTTCCGCTTCTCCTGCGTGTCCAGCGGCGTCAGGATCTCGGCCGAATCCGTCAAATCGTTGAGCACCCGGTGATCACGGAACAGATAATGGTTAATGTGATCGGTGCGGTAGTGCATTGAGCCTCGCTCGATGATTGCCTCTACGCCCGCCGGAACCGTAATCCCTGCAAACGAGATCCGTACCCGATCTACCTGGGCGCGTGTAAACTGCGGCAGCGTGTTGCGCGGCCGGAACGTGACCAGCAGCTCAGCGTTCTGCCGGAACGTGGTGATCAGGCTCACGTCCACCGACACAGGCGTATAAACTCCCGAGGCCCTCGCCTCGAGCTGCAAAAAATTCAGCAGCCGCTGCGCGATTCCCGGCGCCAGCCGCGTGTTCCAGATCCACGCCCGTTGCGCGGGCAGTGCGACGCCCATGTATCGCTCCCACACGTCGCGCGTCTGGTCTGCATTCAGCGGGCTATCTGCGAGAAGCGGTCGGTAAGGCGTCCACGCGGCCTCGTTGTATCCGTCTGAGTCTGTGTCCTCCGGCCGCGGCAGCGTCATCCGCACTCGGAACTCGCCGTCGATGTGCGTCACCCGCTCATCGGCGTAGCGTCCTAGCGGGTAATCCGCCTTCTGCCAGTCGGTCGCCACTCGCTCGAGCGACGAGAAGTACGGTAGGTACCGCCGGTTCCGCAGCGCCCTCTGCAGCGGTAGTCGATACGCCAGCGCCTTGTCCACGTTGAAGGGCGTGATCTTCAGCGGAATGAAAAGGCACTCCTGCACATGCGCGACCTCTTGGCTGACCTGCAGATGCCGCAGCACTTCGAAGTACTCGATTGTGAGCGCGTGGCAGTGATTGTAGTTGGCGATCGCTTCCGTCTGCGCTCGCACAGTCTCTCCCTGCCTCGATGTCTGCACCACCGTCGATCTCTGGCTCCGCACCGCTGAGGCGGCCTGCATCGTGCGGTCGCGCGCCACGTTCAGCACCGACGCGGCAATGTCTCGTGCCGAAGCCTGACTCGCCGTTGATCCCGCCGACGAAACCCCGCCCGCGGCGCCAAACACCAGCGCTCCCACGAATCCTCCGATCGCGCCTCCGGCGGCTGCGACGTTCGCGCTCGATCGTCCGCGCATCCGCTCGCTTAGAGAGGAGCGCACGATCTCTGAGATGTCGCGATCGTGCGTCAGCGTCGCGTTCAACTCCTCCGTCACGCGCCGCGTCTCCGCCCGCATCGCAATCTCGCGCCGCTCCCAATCGAGAATGGAGATCAGCTTCTGCTGCCCCGGCGCCAGCGGCAGCGAGTACAACAGGTCGCCCAGCGAGTAGCCGTCCGACCGCCACACCTGCTTGATCGTCAGCAGATGCCCGTGCGCGATCGTCGTCGCCTGTGAGAACGCTGGCATCAACTCCCAGTT
>DASQLD010000545.1:0-3340 GCA_035630195.1 Bryobacteraceae bacterium | reverse complement strand
GTCGGATGTAACCCGAGAATGGATTCGAAAGACCTGCGTTAGCGGGCCGAGGTTCCAGAGTGGTGGCAGGCTGCGCTTCAGGGGGTTCAATCACATCCGATCCATCGACAGAATAGGTAACCATAATCTGTCGCGTCGTCGCTGTCGGGTTGCGAATCGTAATGTTAACTTCTCCAGCGCCGACACCAAGCTTCTGCAGCGATTCGGCGAGTGCCGAGGAAAGCTGCGCTTCAAACGCCGCTGCGTCCGAAGTTTCCGTCTTCGCGTTGGAACTCTGCCGAAGGATGGGACTGATAGGTAGTTGTGTATTGCTGATTAGCACGTAATTGTGGACTCCGTTGGCTCCCTGGGCAGGCGAAGGGCCGAATCGACAATCCTTTTGTATCTGCAGTGAAATCAGCAAGAAACGATGTTGCAGAGAATTCCTAGGGTCTGAACCTACTAACAGCTTTCAGTCGAGTTGTTGTCATCTCGTCAAGATTTTGCCGCTTTATCGGAGGTCGTGATAGTAGTGTCTGACTCATGGAGAGCAATGCTCGTGGGATGCAGCGCGGCGCTGGAGCAGGCCGCTCACATGATTCGTCTCGCAGCGCCGAGAAGAAGTACGGTCCTGATTACCGGTGAAACAGGTACCGGCAAAGAAGTCGCCGCGAGAGCGATTCATGCAGCAAGCGGCCGTTCGACGAAGCCGATGGTAGCGGTAAATTGTGGCGCCATCCCTTCCAATCTGATCGAAGCCGAACTCTTCGGACATGTAAGAGGCGCTTTCACGGGAGCAATTCAGCCCCGCTCCGGCCGATTCGAAGAAGCAAACGGCGGCACGATCTTTCTTGATGAAGTAGGAGAACTGCCCCTCGATGTCCAGGCGAAGCTGTTACGTGTTCTGCAAGAGCGCGAGATCCAACGCCTTGGCAGCTCCGAGACCATACTTCTTGATTTTCGAGTGATTGCGGCGACCAACTGCGATCTCCAGGACCTTGTTAAGAAACGCCAGTTCCGTCAGGATCTCTATTACAGACTCAACGTTCTGCCCTTGCGTATGCCGGCGCTGAGAGAGCGCGTTCCGGACATCCCAGTTTTGGCTGCACATTTTGTGCGCACGATCTGTCGTTCTGAGGACCTTGCGGAGAAGACATTGTCTGAGTCCGCGGTGGATGCTCTCTGCTCCTATAGTTGGCCTGGGAACGTAAGACAGCTTCAGCACGCAGTCGAAATGGCTGTCGTTCTCTCGGGCGATCGAAGTATCTTGACCGCCGCGGACTTCCCCCTGCCGAACGATTTCGCACAGCAAGCGGTCCATATCGATCTACCTCTCTCGCTTCCCCCGGCGGTTCAACTGCCGGTTACCGGCTTGAACTTCGATGAGACCGTGAATCGTTTCGAACGTTCTATTCTCGAACAGGCCCTGTCGTTCAGCTCCGGCAACAAGGCCCGGGCCGCCGAGCTCCTGCAAATGAAACGAACTACTCTGCTCGCGAAACTAAAGTCCTTAGACATGGCCGGAGCCGACGGACCCCAATCAATCTGCGCCTAGCTGCCAATGGTTCGGTTGGCCTGTGCCGTATAAGGCTTAGCTTCTCGCGTTGAAGATTCATCATTCAGAACTGTGATATCGACACGCCGGTTCTTCGCGCGACCCGCTTCTGTCTGATTGGATTCGGTTGCTACTGTGTCGGCATAGCCGACGATAGCCATCCGGGACTGCGGCAGGTCGTACCGGTCTCGCAGCACCTCAAGCACTGCGATGCTGCGTGCGGCCGATAGTTCCCAGTTGCTTCGATACCGGCTATTGCTGATGGGATTCGAATCGGTATGACCTTCAAGGCGCACCGGGTTCGGAAGCGTCTGAATGATGCGGGCCAGTTTCCCGATACTTTCAAAGCGATCTTTGTTGACATCGGCGTTGCCCGGGCCAAAAAAAGCGCCTTCTTTTAGGCTGATGACTAACCCTCGGGGCAAGAGATCGATCTGAATCCGTCCTGCTTTGATATCTTCCTGAAGCGCTGATGTCAATTGTTTTAGCGATGACGTCAACTCGGGAAGCTTCGGATCGCTCGGCTTGGTTAACATGACA
The DNA here is from genome assembly GCA_035630195.1 of Bryobacteraceae bacterium. Lineage (GTDB taxonomy): Bacteria > Acidobacteriota > Terriglobia > Bryobacterales > Bryobacteraceae > DASQDN01. The sequence continues at coordinate 1,266 of DASQLD010000545.1, read as the reverse complement.
TCGTTTTTAACTGCTTTTGACGACGCCAGTTTACCGCTGCTGATGACATTTAAAACCTGTGCAGAAAACTTATCCTCTTTCAACGCCTTCGCTACCGCTTCCGATACAGCTTTAGTCTTCGCTTTATCGGCTTGCGAGGTCGCAAACATCACAACGAAGAACGCAAACATCAATGTGATGAAGTCCGCATACGAAACCAACCACCGCTCATGATTCTCATGAGGCTCTTCGTGCTTTCTGCGCGATCCCATCACGCTGCCTCCGCGCGGGCGCGTTCCCGCTGCACTTGGCCGCTTTCGGACGGTGTGTCGCTCAGGTATGCCTCGAGCTTTCGTTCAATCACTTTGGGGTGAAGACCTTGGACGATGCTCATTACGCCATCCAGCATCAGCTCCTTCATGCGCGTCGACTCTTCGACGCGAGCTTTCAGCTTGGCTCCGGCGGGTAGGAAGAAAATATTCGCCGCCGCGACTCCGTAAACGGTTGCGACGAACGCTACCGCGATGCCATGGCCTACCATCTCAATCTGATCGAGATGTTTCATAACCTGAATGAGTCCTAGAACAGCCCCGATGATTCCGATAGTCGGAGAATATCCACCCGCGGATTCATACACTTTGGCCTCGGCCTTACGGCGCCGCTCTTCGGCATCCATTTCGAGGTTCATCATCTGCTGCAGCTCTTGCAGATCGGTGCCGTCTATGCCGAGGGACAGAGCCTTGCGAAGAAAGGGATCTTCCACTCTCTCAATGTCGGGTTCGAGGGAAACGATGCCGTTACGCCGGGCCCGCGTCGCGTAGACCATAATTTCCTCAATTACTTTTCGCGGCATGAATACGGGCTGGAAAAAAACGTGTTTCAAGCTTTTGAGAGCTCCAATGAATGTCGCGGTTGGAGTGGTGACCATGACAGCGCCAAGCGTTCCACCGAGAACGATCAGAGCGCCAGTTACTTGGGCCACATCCTTGACTTCACCTCCTTCGAGGATCAATCCTCCAAGAATTGCGCCAAGCGCAATTGCTACACCGGCGAAAGAACTAAAATCTATTGAAACTTTGGTGCCCTTAGACCTCGCCATGGAAGACCTCCATTGACGGATAGCAGCGCTCGAGGCGCGGGACTTCCTGGATGCGTCTGCGGAAACTCACAATGCGCGAGATGATTTCCTCGGGCGACTCACGAACTAACAGATTGTGTCCGTTGGTGAGAGTGATGAGGGTGTCCGGCGTAGCCTGGATGTGTTCGATTAAATCGGAATTCAAGAAA
>DASQLD010000544.1:0-8890 GCA_035630195.1 Bryobacteraceae bacterium | reverse complement strand
ACATTCGCACGACAGTTTTGTTCTGACCCCACGGATTCCAGGCAAGCCCAAAAGAGGGCTCCAGTCGAGTCTGGGTTCGCTGGAAGCCTCGACCATAACCGCCGCGATTTGCGAAAACCAAAGCTCCCAGCCGCCCGTTGGTGGGATTCACCACGTTTGGATCAATTGTCGACTGGCGATCGTACTTCTCGGTGCGAGGAGTTGACACCTCAAGATTCAGCGATGTAGTGAGCGTCAGGCCCTTTTGGATCTCCCAACTGTCCCGACCTGACACATTGTACCGGTCGGTCCGAAAATAGGAAGGCGAGAGAACGGCACTCGTCTCCGCCCCATCGGATAAACCGAGGAGGAAGCTTGCAAACGAATGCCCCGTGTTCACTATGCCCGGCAGACTCGTCAAGCCGGAGCCGAAGTGGAAAGAACCGGCTGGATATGTTGGCGCCAAAATATGCTGCTGCTGATGTAGCCAGCGCGTCGCCAGACGAATGGAGTGGCTGCGTACCCGGGTGGATAGTCCGTTACCGGCATCAATGACATTGCGAACGTTCTTCACGTTGGGATTGGCCCGGCCAGCCGCGGCATAGCTATCGCCGAATCGGTAAGACGGATAAATCTCGCCCTTATTCTCACTACGATCGCTCGCCGCCTCGACATATAGGGTGTGAATAGTGCGGGGCGAGCCAGTGTAGACATGCGAAAGACTTCCGCGCCGCGAGGCGAACTGCCGGTCCGAAGCGTTGGAATCAGCAATTGTCGGAAAAACATTCGCCGATCCGGCAAACCCGTTCGAAAAAGCAGTCGATACGTCGACCTTATGCTTTTCGTTTACGGTATGATCCAGCTTCAAGATCATGCCATTCGCGGTATTCGTCTCCGGACTAACGACAAAATAGTTGTTTCGAAAATACGGACCGACACTGGTGTTCGCCTCCGGATAGTGTGGTAGGACACTCGCGCTCACGGGATCGACGCGGGAACGCGGAACCGCATTGTTCGGAAATGGGTCTCGGAGGTATTGAAGATTCGTTGTGCTCACCGGCTCGGACGGATCGAAATGCGGATTGGCCCGCGTTGATGCCGGATCGAAAAGGGGTAAAGGTTGACCTGCGGCGTCGACCGTTGCGCTGAAATCGCCTGAGCGCTCCGGCGTGGTTGGAACTGTCCGCAGGAACGATCGGGAAATCCGCTCCCGGACACCTTCGTAGGAAACAGAAAAGAACGTCGACCGGCCAACTACGGGACCGGCGAGGTTGAATCCGAATTGGTTACGACGCAGTAGGTTCTTGTCCGAACCCCGCTGGCGAAGCTCGTGCGGCGTGGCATCCAGAATATCGTTGCGGAGGTTCTCAAAAATTCGTCCACGGAATTTAGGACGGTTTACCGACTTCCGACGAGCAGAAGGAGGGCTATCTGCTCGCAGGCCGAGATTCCGAGTTTGAATCTTGAATTCTTCAACAGCTCGCTGCAGATCGGTGACGCGTGGCGTCTGCGCGAAAGCCGAGACACTCAACACTATGAAGGCGCCGAACCGCATTACGTTAATTTTAACTTGCGCCACGCTCTGTTGGCGGGGAAAATTCTAGGGTTAATACCTTGAATCGCCGCCTAAAACTCACTAAGGCATAGCAGCCCGTAATGAAAACCACTTCTGACCCGGATCCAGACCAGGATCAGTTCACTCGAGATGATACGCTCCGCCGCTCCATTCCTCCGGAGCGATGTCAGCGATAGTCTCAGTGAAGTCCCAGCGGTGGCCATGGAAGTCCTCAGCGTTGTATTGACGCTCGCCGTAGGGGTGGTCTTTGGGCTCGGTCAGGATGATGGCTCCGTTCTGCCGCGCGCGCTCGCAGTGACCCTCGGCATCCTCGATCCGGACCTGAACGACGTGTGAGTTGTTCGGCGCGACCTTGCCTTCGGCGATGGTGAAGCAGCCGTCTCCCGCTTTCATCTGAATGCGGTGATTGGCGATGCGCAGGCGGACAGTAAAGCCGAACGCCTTAGACAGCCAATCAGCAGCTGCGCCGGGGTCAGGGTAGTTGAGCACCGGGATGACGGTGCAGGGTGGTACCGAGCGGTTGACTCGCATCACTACCTGCTGCTAGAGCATCCCCTCGTATGCTGCCATCACCTTCTTTAGGTCATCAATATCCTGCGGCCGGGTATTGGTCAGCGGCGGACGCACCGGACCGGCAGGTTTCCCGACTAACTCCATTGCGGTTTTCATCGCCGACACCTCATATCCCTTCACACGCTCGCGAAACGCATAAAGAGGATGCACGTATTTCGCCATCAGGCCATCGAGAGTGGCGAAGTCGCGCTTCATCCCTGCGTCGGCAAGAGCGAGCGACACCTTCGGCGAGATGTTTGAGATGCTGGACGTGTAAGCCTGAACACCGGCCGCAAAGTAAGTCGGCACACAATCGTCACCGAGGCCGCCAAACCAAGCCAGCCGATCGCCGTTGTATTGCATGATCCGCTGATACACACGGCCGTTCCCCTGTCCGTCTTTCCACGCTTTAAGAGTCGGGACCTTATCACACAATCGAGCTACCATCTCAGGCGAGAAGATCGCCCAGTCGCGGCTGTAGACCATCATCGGAAGCGGAGTAGCGGCGCCGATGGTGCGGTAGTACTCGAAAAGGCCGGCTTCCGGCGCTCCCGAATAGTATGGAGGCAATACGAGCAGACAGTCTGCTCCGACCTTCTCGACCCTACGCGCGATATCGGACCCTAAAGGCGCGTTGTAGCCGCAGCCCGCCACCACCGGCATGCGGCCATGTGTCGCCTCCACCGTAACGCGCACGACATCCTCAATTTCCTGAGGGGTCATCGAGTACAGTTCGCCTGTGCCCCCCGCAGCGACAATCGCGCAAAAGGGATGCTTCGTCATCTCGTCCACATTCCGGGCTAGCGCGTCGAGGTCTACGCTGAGATCATTGCGAAACGGCGTGACAGGGAATCCGAAAACGCCTTTCAGGTCTTTTGGGTTCATGAACTTTACAGCGTATCGCGTTCGCGCATCCAGGTTTGAGTGTCCTCCCACGACCGTGCCCCCTGCGCCGAGCCGAGGTTCTCCACATTTGATGCTCCAACGGCATTCGCCACCTTCGCCGCTTCCAGGTAGGAGAGCCCGCGTTGCAAAGATGCAAGGAATCCGCCAGCAAAACAATCTCCGGCCCCGGTCGTGTCTTTCGCCTGAACTCTATATCCGGAAACGGCGGTCATCTCATTACCCTCAAACACGATGCAACCTCTAGGACCGACTTTCAGGATCACGTCCTTGGCGCCATGCGAACGAAGTATCCGCGTTGCCTCCCAGGGATCGTCGCTTCCGGTTAGCATTTTCGCTTCACTATCGTTCACGAACAGCAAATCCGTATTCGGCAGACAAGGACCCACGTCCTCCATCCACTTCGCCTTTGCATCCCAAGCCGTATCGAGTGACGTTGTCAGTCCTGCGGCTTTGGCTCTCCGCATTACTTCTCCGCCTGCCAGCCGAATAGTCGGCAGCGAGAACAGGTTCGCGAGATGGAAATGCGAATACCCGGGAACATGAAATGACAGCATTTCCGCAGTGACATCACGACTTGCCCCTGGCCGATGAAGGAATGAGCGGTCACCCGACGACTGCACGAGCACTACTGTCGATGTCGTCGGCTGATCGCTATGGCGTATGTCCAAGTCCACCCCGGCGCGCTTAAGAATCTCGAGAATCGCTTCCCCTTCCCGGTCCCGCCCAACCATCCCTGTGAGTCTTACCTGACCGCCCATCGTAGCGAGTGAATACGATGTGCTCGACCCATTGCCTCCAACGCTGAATGTGATTTGGTCTACCCAGAGACTCTTGCCCCACGCCACTTCATCCACCGGCCAGACTGGAATATCGTAGGAGATGTTTCCACAGCAGAGCACACCCTGAATACGACCGATCATCGGGCCGTCTCCAGCCACGCAAATAGCTCCTTCTGCGCCGCTGGCGTGAACCGGTTGAAGTCGAGGGGCTCGCGTAACTCGATCCTCGCCCCAGCCTTTCTGGCGTTCTCGACAGCCGTTCTGACACCTGGAGCGGAAGCGTACCGATCCAGTACAGGCGCGCGTAACAGCACGGGAGCTTTGATGGCCTCTAAGACTTCGTCGTAGTCAATAGATACATTCACGCCGAGTCTCGGCATCAATCCATGCAGATGCGAGTAATGCCGTACGCCTTCCGTGCCGTCACTGTCCTTCGACGCACGAAGTGGTGTGAACGCTGATGCCGCGATCACTCCGGCAACACGGTCATCGAGCGCCGAAGTGAACAGCGCGATTTTTCCGCCAAGCGAATACCCGGCGAGATATACGCGGCGCGCATCCATCTCCTTCAACGCAGTCAGAGCATCGATAGCAGCTCGGGTATCCGCCACCATCTTCCCCATCAGCGACCAGTTCGGATAACGCTCATAAAACCGCGTGGCCTGATGGATACGAGTACCGAACCCGATCTGATCGAACGCGAACACCGCGTAGCCCCTACTCGTCAAATCAGCAATCGTCGATCGGCCATATCGCGAGTAGCCCGTTGGGTAGGCGTAGGAATGCAGCCAAATTACGACCGGAATCTTGCCCTGAGCCTTCGCCGGCACGTAAAGATCGCCGGTAAGATCGTCGCCAAAACCGATCGCGTGCGACGTCACCCCATCGACCTTCAGCGGACGCTCATACAGCATCGCGAGCCAGCCGGCATTTGTCATCGTGCGACCGGCAACCGTATCTCGTGCTGGAAACGGCACAGCGGACGGTTCATCTCCCAAAGCCCATCGAATACGCTCACGCACATCCGTCGACGGAACGGGTGGGATGGTTGCCTGCTTATGCCATTTCTCCCATTGAAACGGATGCATGTTCGTTCTCGTAACTGGACGCTTGGAACGTCCAAACACCGAATCGAAGAAGTCAACATAAAGTTCAATATCTTCCGCAGTGGTGGGGTGTTCTCCGGGCCTTAAGGACAAGCCCAACTTGTCGGGAGCATTCGTGAAGCGATAAACCTTTTCAACCGACCGATACGCCTGCTCCGTTCCGAAGGAGTTCCCCTGTGTTTCCGAGTATGCGGATGTCATCAACAAACCACGAGGAGCAACCATCGACAACAGCATGTTCTGATCGACGGGAAGTTTGTGCTCGCGCCCGGCAAAGAAGCGTAGCCGGGGATGAAACCAACCCGGAAAGCGTCCTGTAATTTGCTCGATCGTTTCGTTGGCGAACGGGTCGGTCGTGTAGCGCCACGGATCGCATTCGCCGGTGTTCCCGCTCGACGCAACCACCGCGCCGATTCGATCGTCAAGCGCCGCGGCGATCAAGGCCATCTTTCCGTTGCGGGAATGCCCGGCGATCCCGATACGAGCTTTATCTACTTCCGGCAGCGTGTGGAGATAGTCAACGACACGCATACCCGCCCAAGCCCATCGGGCAAGTCCGGAGAAATCATAGTCAGGATACAACTCGATAAGGGAGTCCGAATCATCGGGCGCTCCATAAATTGGGTCGGTCGCATTGAAAATCGCGCCGATGTATCCGCGTCGAACAGCCGGCGCTATCCATGGCCTGCGTCGTGGATGGTTTGTGAGGAACACGGGATACGGTCCGCCGCCCTTTCTCGGCAATACGAGTTGGATGGTTAGCCTGCCCTTATGCCCCGGGCCGAACTCGAGCCTGATGTCTCGAACCTCGACCGTCCCTTCCTGGCGGGTGTCGATGACAATCCCACGGGTATTGCCGGGCGGCGGCGGCATCTTCCCAATGATCCATTGCTCGTACTGCTCACGGATCCACTTTCGGCGTGCCTGCCAGTCGGCTTTTGTCTTCACCCCGTCGAGTGGATCGGGAAGAAACGCCTGGGAGGTCATCGCCTCGAAATCAGGCGGGAGTTCGCCGGTTCGCTTTTGCCAGTCCTCGAAAGACCGGTCACCGCCGCTGACACGAGTCGTATCATTGCGATAACTGGGCGGAAGAATCGTCAAAATCTCGTTCAGATACCGCTGCCGTCGAGTTTCCGCATCCTCGGCCAAACTAATACCGGCCACCACAAAAAGGAGAGCAATACGCACGCCTTACATTATTACCGCGGCGCCCGCTCCACGACCCACTCGTATAATGAACGTGTTCCCATGTCCCAACCCGTCGATGCCTTCGTACGTGAAAATGAATCCCGGCTTCTCGAAGAGTTGAAGACGTTCCTGCGCATTCCTAGCATCAGCACTCTGCCGGAAAACAAAGGCGACGTCGAGCGCGCGGCCAAGTTTACTGCTGACGCTTTGAACGCCGCCGGCATGGAGAATATCGAAATCATCCCGACGCCCGGACACCCTCTGGTCTACGCCGAGTGGCTCCATGCGCCCGGCAAACCAACGGTCCTTCTTTACGGCCACTACGACGTGCAGCCTCCCGATCCGCTTGAACTCTGGAACACCCCGCCCTTCGAGCCTACGGTGAGAGATGGAAATCTCTACGCCCGCGGATCGGCCGATGATAAGGGTCAATTCTACATGCACATCAAGGCTGTCGAGGCCTTGAGAACGATCCACGGCAAGCTTCCAGTGAACGTGAAATTCCTTGTCGAGGGCGAAGAAGAAATCGGTGGAAAATCGATCGCGAAATTCGTAGAGGAGAATCCGTCTAAGCTGAAAGCCGATGTTGCGCTAGTCAGCGACACAGCTCTTTACGCCGAGGGCATACCCACACTCTGCATAGGACTCCGCGGACTCGTTTACATGGAAGTGGAGGCCACCGGGCCAATGCGTGATCTCCACTCGGGGCTTTATGGCGGGGCAGCGCCAAATGCGGTCTTCGGCCTCATAGAACTGCTGGCCAAAACCAAATCGGCCGACGGCCGCATTCAGATTCCAGGCATCTACGACGATGTGAAAGAGCCAGCGTCTCACGAATTAGAAAGTTGGAAGACGCTCCCGTTTAAGGAAGATGAGTTCCTGGCCAAAGAAGTCGGCTCAGTGCGGCTTACCGGCGAACGAGATCGGAGTGTGCTCGAACGAGTGTGGTCGCGGCCGACATTGGAAGTTCATGGCATAGCCGGAGGATTCACGGGCGCAGGCGCCAAAACAGTAATTCCCGCCAAAGCGACCGCAAAGGTTAGTTTTCGCCTCGTTCCGGATCAGGATCCAGGAAAAGTTATCCAGAGTTTCCGTAAATTTGTGGCGGACAATACCCCAGCCGGTCTTAAAACGGAAGTGCGTGTGCTAAGCGGCGGACCTGCGGTTGTTGTCAATCCTGATCATCCAGCCATCGACACCGCTGCAAAAGCTTTCAGCGAGATTCTAGGTAAACCAACCGTATTCATCCGTTCTGGCGGCTCCATCCCAATCGTCGGGGACTTCGCGCGTCATCTCCGCATTCCTACAGTTCTTATGGGTTTCGGCCTTCCCGACGACGGTTTGCATTCGCCGAACGAGAAATACAAAATTGCGAACTTCTATACGGGCATTGTTACGATAGCCCACTTTCTCGAGTTATACGGTCAGGGTTAGGACGTCTTTTTGCCCACGCAGTCTCAGGGAGAGCGGTCGCCGTCAGAAAACGTAGTACGATCTGCGGGCGTCGTCTCTATCGCGGTCGCCACCAGCCGCGTGACGGGATTGGTTCGCGAGATCGTTCTCGCCGCGATGTTTGGCGCGAGCGCGGTATTCGATGCCTTCCGGATTGGGTTCACCATCCCAAACCTCACCCGCGATCTGTTCGCGGAGGGAGCGCTTTCGGCCGCTTTCGTTCCCATCTTCACGCAGTACTTGTCCACGAAACCGCGGGAGGAAGCGCGCTTGCTGGCGAATCTCGTCGCAACAGCTCTGATCGTCATCGTTGGCGCTATCTGTCTGCTCGGCATTCTACTGAGTCCGCAGCTCGTGATGCTGGTGGCGCCCGGCTTTCTCAAAACTCCCGGCAAATTCGACCTCGCCGTCACTTTGACCAGAATCATGTTCCCGTTCCTGCTGGTGATCGCGTTATCGGCTCAGGCAATGGGCATACTGAATGCCTGCGGGCAGTTCGGCGTCCCAGCTATGGCGTCGGCTTTTTTCAACATTGGATCAGTGATCTCAGGGTTAATTCTCGGGAAATTAATTGGCCCCACGATCGGTATTTCAGAAATCCATGGAATGGCCTATGGGGTGGTTATCGGAGGCGGCATGCAGCTTCTGTGGCAAGTACCGAGCCTCCACCGCGCCGGGTTTCGATTTCGTCCGAAAATCGACTGGTCACATCCCGGCTTGCGGCACATTTTTCGCTTGATGGGCCCGGCCATCCTCGGCAATGCCGCCGTGCAGATCAACGTGACTATCAACAATAATTTCGCGTCGCGCCTGCCTGATCCTGATGGACCGGTGAGTTGGCTGGGATATGCATTCCGCTTTATGCAACTGCCGCTGGGTATCTTCGGCGTGGCGATCGCGTCTGCGACTCTTCCCGCGATTTCGCGCAGCGCGGCGGCTAAAGATTTTGATGAATTCCGCTTAACACTCTCGAAGTCGCTCGGACTAGTGTTCGTCCTGACGATACCATCGGCCGTTGGACTCGCGATTCTGGGCGATTCGATCGTCGGCGCTGTCTATCAGTTCGGGGCGTTCACAGCCTCGGACACACACCAGACCGGCCGTGCGCTCGCCTGTTACGCCATTGGGCTCGCCGGATACTCGGCCGCGAAAGTCCTGAATCCAGCTTTTTACGCCCTGCACGATGCGCGCACGCCCATGATCATCAGTTTCGGATCAATTGCCGTGAATCTCCTGACAGTTATCGCGATGGTGAAGGTCGCGGGTTTCGGACACGAGGGGCTGGCGTTGTCTACTTCGGCCGTCGCGATTTTCAGCTCCGTAGCGCTGTTTACGGTGATGCGGAACCGCGT